>CABXRK010000011.1 GCA_902514625.1 uncultured Bacteroidota bacterium | reverse complement strand
CAAATCCAAAAAATCTAAATGCTTCATTTCTATATTTTGAAATATTTAATAAATTTTTTCTAATAGGATTTCCTGTTTCAACTATTTTATGTTTAGGGAAAAACTTATCCATATCACTAAAAGCAACTAAAATAGTGTCAACTCTTTTTGACAACAATCTATTTGTAATTCCTGCAAAAGAATTTTGTTCTTGAATTACAGTTGGTATTTTCATTATTGAAGATATAAATAAAATTGGTCCACTAGCATAACCTCCCGTTCCAACTACCATTGAGGGATTATAAAACAAATTGATTATAAAACTCTGAATAAGACTTGTAATGATTTTAAATGGCAACAATATATTTCTAAACACACTCCCCCTTTTAAATCCAGAAATCCATAATCCTTTAATTTTATAGCCTTCCTTTGGGACCTTTTCCATTTCCATCCTTCCTTTAGCTCCAACAAATATAATTTCACTTCCAGGAAATCTGTTTTCTAATCTTTCAGCAATAGCTAAAGCAGGATTTATATGACCAGCCGTTCCGCCTCCAGATAATATGAATTTATATCGTTTCACTTAAAATATGTAAAGGGTTATTATCTTGATTTCTAATCTTAATTCTTTCATTAGAATAATATGAACTTACACTTAAAATTATTCCAAATGATATACAAGTCATCCATGCCGAAGTCCCTCCGCTACTAATCATTGGTAATGTTTGACCTGTAACTGGAAAAATTTCTAGTGCAACTCCTATATTTATAAAGGCCTGAAAAATTATAGGGATTCCAACACAAATAGTCAATAATTTTCCAAATGTTGATTCTGCTTTATGAGTTATTACAATTATCCTAAATAAAAGAAGTAAATAAAGTATAATTAAAATAATTCCACCAATTGATCCATATTCTTCAACTATAATTGCGTAAATAAAATCTGATGAACTTTGAGGCAGGAAGTTTTTCATTACACTTTTTCCTGCACCTAATCCAAAAATATATCCCGAAGCTATAGCTATTTTTGCTCTTTCAACCTGATAACTTTCAGAACCTAAATCAGATGAAGAATTAAAACTTTCTATTCTACTAATCCATGTATCAACTCTATTTGGAATCAAATCTGGAAATGATTTAGCAAGGGAAACAAATAAAAGGAAAAAAAGAAAAAATGAAATTAAAATTATCGATAGGTACTTAAATGAATATCCTCCAATAAAACATCCCATAATTACCATTGAAAATAATATTAGAGCCGATGAAAGACTAGACGGAAGAATTAAAAACAATATTAATAAAATAGGAACCCAGAAAGGAAGTAAATACTCTTTAAAACTCATTTTATCATTTTTTGATAAAAAATGAGCAACATAAATCATTAAAACTAAAGATGCTAAAGCTGATGTTTGAAAACTAACACCAATCAATGGAATTTTAAGCCATCTACTTGCATTTGCCCCACTAATAATTGTACCCTGACTTGCAGTGTAAATTAATAATATTATTACTAAGGGTAACATTAAAATTGAAATTCCTTTAAAATAATTATAAGGTATTCTATGAACTCCAATCATTAATAAAAAACCTATCAATAAGATTACGAAATGCTTTAATAAATATCCAACAGGAGTACCATTTCCAACTACATATACTAAATTAGAACTTGAGCTAAAAACTGGAAGAAAAGAAAATAATGCTATCAAAGCCAAAACACCCCATAAAACTTTATCTCCCGAAATAATTTTACTATTTATCATAAGTTTCTAACGGCTGATTTGAATTGATTTCCTCTATCTTTATAATCTTTAAATAAGTCAAAACTTGCACATGCAGGCGAAAGCAAAACAAATTCTTTCTTTTTTGCTATTTTTTGTGCTAGATAAACTGCTTTTTGCATAGATTTAGTCTCTATAATAGTTTCAATAATAGGAGAAAAAATATTTATTATTTTTTCATTATTTAAACCTAAACATATAATTGCTTTTACTTTTTCTCTTACTAAGGGTAATAACTCAGTATAGTCATTGCCTTTATCAATTCCTCCTACTATCCAAACAGTTTGACTTGAAATACTGTCTAAAGCAAAATAAGTTGCATTAATATTTGTTGCTTTAGAATCATTTATATATGTTATATTTTGAATTTTTAAAACATGTTCTAAACGATGTTCAATACCCTTAAAATTTAATAAACTATCTCTTATTGCTAAATTATTAATCGATAACAATTTACCAACTGAAACTGCAGCCATTGCATTTAATAAATTATGCCTTCCCTTTAATTGAAATTCATTTAAATTTACCATCATAGTTGAATTTTTATCCTTTGTTATTATATTTTTATCTTTAAAAAAAGTTCCCTTTTTTTTAGGTTTAAATCCAAATTCAATTAATTCAGATTTAATATTCGTTTTTTTAATTGCTTTTTTTAATTCATTATCGTCAGAATTAAAAACTAAAAAATGTTTTTTTGATTGATTTAAAGCAATCTTTAATTTTGATTCTAAATAAGTCTTAAAACTATAGTTATATCTATCCAAATGATCTATTGAAACATTTGTGATTACTGAAATTTCAGGACAAAAAGAATTAATGTTGTCTAATTGAAAACTACTAATTTCCAATACATAATAGTCATAATCTCTTTCCGCGACTTGTTTTGCGAAACTTTTACCGATATTACCTGCTAAACCAACATTATATCCGAAATTCTTTAAAATTTCATATATCATTAATGTTGTTGTAGTTTTTCCATTACTTCCTGTAACTCCAATTAACTTAGCTGAGGTATTTCTACTTGCAAACTCTATTTCGGAAACAATTGGAATATTTTTTTTTCTTACTATCTGAACAATTTCTTCATCCTCAGCAATTCCAGGACTTTTCATCACAATATCTGCTTCAAGTATTTTTTCTTTGTTATGATAATTTTCCTCCCAATCAATATTATATTTTTCAAATATCATTTTTACTTCATTTTTTATAATTCCCGAATCAGAGACATATACATTGTAACCTTTTTTCACTGCAAGAAGACTAGTTCCTATTCCACTTTCTCCAGAACCTAAAACAACTATTTTTTCTTTAATCATCTTATCTTTAGAGTTACAATTGTTAATACACTAAGTATGATTCCTATAATCCAAAACCTTGAAACTATTTTACTTTCATGCATGCCTTTAATTTGAAAATGATGATGTAATGGAGCCATTAAAAAAAATCGCTTACCCTTTCCTGATTTTCTTTTTGTATACTTAAAATATGCTACTTGAATAATTACAGATAAATTTTCAATCAAAAAAATTCCACATAATAATGGTAATAAAAGTTCTTTTCTTACCATTATTGCAATTACTGATATGATGGCTCCAATAGTTAAACTGCCAGTGTCTCCCATGAAAATTTGTGCAGGATAAGCATTATACCATAAGAACCCAATTAATGCACCTAAGAATGAAGCTATAAAAATTACAATTTCACCAACATCCGGTATATACATTATATTTAAATAATTTGAAAAAATTATATTCCCTGATACCCAGGAAAAAATGCCTAATGTAAAAACCATTATTGCCGAACTTCCAGCCGCAAGTCCGTCAATTCCATCTGTTAAATTAGCTCCATTAGATACAGCTGTAATTATAAAAATAACTATAGGTATAAATATAATCCATGAAAATTCTTTTGCTCTTGGTATCCAACTTATTAAGTCATAATAATCGAATTCATTATTTTTAATAAATGGTATTGTAGTTAAAGTTGATTTTTCATTTACAAGAGTTTTTTCTTTACTATTAATATTCTTTTCTTTTCTTATTGTTACATCTGGGTGAGAATGTAAAATTAATCCAACAATTATTCCTAGAATAACCTGCCCTAAAATCTTAAAATGTCCTTTTAAACCCTTTTTATCTTTTTTAAAGATTTTTATATAATCATCAATAAATCCAAATATTCCCATCCATAAAGAAGTGAAAATTAACAATTGAACATATATGTTATTTAGCTTAGCTAACAATAGCACAGGTATTAGAGTGCTAATGATAATTATTATTCCCCCCATAGTCGGTGTGCCTTTTTTTTGATTTTGACCTTTTAAACCAAGTTCTCTAACATTTTCTCCAACTTGTTTTATTCTTAAAAACCTTATTATTTTCTTTCCAAAAAGAGTTGAAATTAAAAGTGAAATAATTATTGCTAAAGCCGATCTAAAAGAAATAAATTGAAACAAAGTTGCTCCAGGTAAATTATATTCTAATTCTAAAAACTCAAATAAATTATATAACATTTTTTCTATTAATTTCCATTGTTAAAAAAATCTAGGGGTTATTATTGTCTTATTATTAAATAGGCCTATTTTAAAAATTATTTCATATGTACCATCATTATAATCCTTAATTATAGTTGTGGAATAATCATATCCAAGTCCAATAAAAAGTTTTTCTGACATCTGAAATCCAGAAAGAAAACTAAGCGCCGAATCTAATCTATAAGAAACTCCTAATGTCACATAATTATTAATTAACATGTTTAAAGAGGCATCCCATTGTAATGGAGAACCATCGACAATCTTAAACATTGTAGAAGGCTTTATTTTTAAATTAGAACCTAATTCAAAAACATAACCACCTATAAGGTAATAATGTATTTTATCAGAAATTTTTGAAGAAAAACCATTTTGAAAGTTTATTTCATCAAAATAATTTGTTTCAAGTAAATTTGGAACTGAAATCCCTATATAATACTTCTCAGTATTAAAATATAAACCTAATCCAAAATTTGGTTTTATTTTATCATCAATATCATTTTGAGAAACGGGGTCCGAAAGATCATAGATATTTAAATTTGAAAAATCAATATTCAATTGATTAATTCCAGCTTTTAAACCAAAAGTCAGTTTAGCAAACATAAAATTAATTGAATATGAATAATCTAAATTTATTCTATTATTTATAGATGGACCCAATTCATCCCTAACAAGGGATAAACCAATACCCATTCTTTCTTCTTCGCCAATTGGGGTGTCAATTGAAAAACTTGTTGTTCTGGGAGCGCCTTCTAAATTAAGCCATTGAGTTCTAGACAATAAATCTAAACTAAAATATCCTCGAGATCCAGCATAAGCTGGATTAATAATTTGAGTATTATACATGTGCTGCGAGAATTGTGGATCTTGTTGAGAAAAAGAACAATTAATATTAACTATAGATATAATAATTATTAGTCCAACAATATTTTTATATATATCAAAAAAGTTATTCATCTATTCTATCTTTGAAATGATTTCTCTTACAATCTTGTACTCATTAAATTCATTAGTTTTACCTTTAATTTCTTGATATTTTTCATGACCTTTTCCTGCTATCAATAAAATGTCTTTTGCTCCAAGCATTTCACACCCTTTTTTGATTGCATTTTTTCTGTCTACTATTTTTAAAACCTTACTTGAGCAATCCAGGGGGACACCTTCAATCATAGAATTAATTATATCTTTTGGATTTTCATCTCTTGGATTATCTGATGTGAAAATTACTATATCACTTAAGATACATGCTATTTTACCCATTACCGGTCTCTTTTTTTTATCTCTATTCCCTCCACAACCTATAATTGTAATTAGTCTTTCATTCTTTGTTCTAATTTCATTTATGGATCTTAATATATTTTTTAATGCATCTGGAGTATGAGCATAATCAATTATGACATATCTCTTTTTTGAAGTTTGAATAGTTTGAAACCTCCCTATAACATTCTTAAGTTTACTCAAATGAGAAAGAACATCTATAGATTCCTGCTTTAATAAAATTGCCACAGAATAAACTGCTAACAAATTATAAGCATTATGATTTCCAATTATTTGAGTCCAAACCTCTCTATTATCAATATTCAATAGCATGCCTGAAAATCCCACTTCCAAAACTTTACAATTAAAATCTGCATATGCTTTGATTCCAAATGATTTTTTCTTTGCATTAGTGTTTTGCAACATAAATTTTCCATTTTTGTCATCTAAATTTGTTAGTGCAAAAGCATTCTTTGGAAGACTGTCAAAAAATGTTTTTTTAACATCCCTGTAATTTTTAAAAGACTTATGATAATCTAGGTGATCATGAGAAAGATTCAGAAAAACACCACCTTTAAAATTCAAACCATAAATTCTGTTTTGAAAAATTCCATGAGAAGAAACTTCCATAAAGCAATATTGAATTCCTGAATCAACCATTCTTTTTAAACAACTACTTATTTTAATTGAATCAGGAGTTGTATTTTTAGTGACCTCTTTAAAATTTAAAAATTTAATCTCTACTGTTGAAATTAGTCCTGCATTAAACCCTAATGAATTAAATAAGTCATAAAGTAAAGTAGCACAAGTCGTTTTACCGTTAGTACCTGTTACTCCAATTAATTTGATTTCATTTGATGGGTTTTTATAAAAATTATTGGAAATAATACCTAAAGCTTTTTTAGAATTTAAAACTTTTATATATGTAATTTTACTATTTATTTTAAGAGGATATCCTTCACAAATAACAACATTAGCCCCTTTACCAATTGAATCTTCAATAAATTTATTTCCATCATATTTTTCTCCTTTAATTGAAACAAAAAGAGAATCATTAATAATATTCTGTGAATTAAATGAAATATTATTAATTTTTCTATCCATGGATCCAAGGGTAGATTCTATAGAGACGCCATAAAGAATTTTTCTTAAACTTATCATGACAATTCTAATATTATTTTTTGCTTAGAAATAACCTTAACTCCTTTTGGGATGGATTGACTTACCACATCACCTGATCCTTTGACTGAAATATTTAATTCCATTTTTTCTAATATATTAATTGCGTCTATTGCTTTCATTCCTTTAAGATTAGGCATGAATTGATTTGATGTATTCAAATTATTTGAAACTTTAATTAATTTATCATCTAAATTGAAATCTTCAATTTCTTTTAACTTTGGAGTTCTATTAAATATTTTTTTTGCAATATTTTTAAAAACTGGAGCTGCAACTTGAGAACCATAATAACCTTTTTTCTTATTTGGTCTATGAATTACAACTATACATGAGTAAATAGGTTTTTTAGAAGGGAAATAACCAACAAAACTAGAAATGTATTGAATTTCTCCTTTCGAATAATCAACTTGACAAGTGCCTGTTTTTCCAGAAATATTTAACTCTGGATCCCTAATATTATAAGCTGTTCCCCATTTTTTATCAACCACATTAAACATCATTTTTTTTATTTCCTTTAATGTGGAATTTGAACAAATTGAAGGATTTAGTACTTTCTTATTAAAAACTTTTGATTTTTTTTCAGAATAACCAGAAATTCGATTAATGAATTTAGGTTTAACCATTTCACCATTGTTAGCTATCGCATTGTAAAATGTTAAAATTTGAATTGGTGTTAATAAAATTCCGTATCCAAAAGCCATCCATGGCAAGCTTAATCCATTCCAATTAGAATCGGATGGATGAGGTATCTTAGGTAATGCTTCACCTTTTATTGGTAAATCAAGGGAATTATTTATGCCAATATTAAAAATTCTGTTTACAAAATTTTCAGGGTTATTCTTGTAATTATCATAAATTATTTTAACAATACCTGTATTTGATGACATTTCAAAAGCTTTTGAAACAGTTATTTTTCCATATCCACCTTTTTTAGAATCTTTTACTTTACCATCATATATATTTAAAACTCCATTACCAGTATCAATAATATCCTCTACAGAAACAACTTTATCTTCAAGAGCTGCAATTAATGAAATTAATTTAAATGTAGATCCAGGCTCATTAGACTCTCCAATTGCATAATTAAGTTTTTCATAATAATTTCCATCTAAAGTTCTGCCTAAGTTAGAGATTGCTTTAATATCGCCTGAATTTGTTTCCATAACAATAGCCGTCCCATGATCTGCTTCATAATTTTCTAATTGAGCTAATAATTCATGATGAACAATATCCTGTATACCGAGATTTATTGTAGAATATAAATCGTATCCTTCGGTTGGCTCCTTTTCATTATTATCATTAATTGGTTTCCATTGACCATTTGCTATTTTTTGTTTCAACCTCCTACCATTCTCCCCTCTTAATATCTGGCTATAAGCTCCTTCTAATCCAACACGCAAATACTTTCCCGAAGCATCTTTTCTCTCATAACCTATTGTTCTTTCAGCAATTTTGCCAAAAGGGTTAACTCTAACAACTTTTGATTCAACAATTACCCCCCCTTTAAAAGCAGGTAGATTAAAGATTGGAAAACTAATCATTTTTTTATACTGGGAAAAAGTTAAATTATTTGCAATAAGTAAATACCTATTATTACTTTCTCTAGCTTGTTTCATTTTTTTAACATAAAACGATTTTTCCTTACCAAATAGATCAGCTAGTTTTTCCCCTAAAGAAATTATATTTCTTTCGAAAATTTCTTTTGATGGCACTTTTGAATCCCATCTTATTTCATATTTAGTAACTGAAGTAGCTAATATGCTTTTATCATCTGAATAAATATTTCCTCTACTTGCCTGTAATTCAAAGTTCTTTAAAGTTCTTTTTTGTGCTAATTCTTTATAATATTCACCTTCATTTATTTGTAAATACAACAACTTAAATATTAGCAATAAAGAAAAAATGAAAAGTCCAATAGAGACTAAATAAAATCGATTTGTTATTTTATTTGTCTTATCTTTTTTCATCGTTTATCGTTAATTAAAATTCTAATAGGAGGTTTATTAGCTGGCTTTATATTAATTCGATTTAGTTTGTGATAAATTTTAGATTCCATTTTTAAATCCATCAAATAAGCTCTGTTCTCAACGAATTCTGCTTTTAACTCCTTTATGTTTTCATTTAATTGAGCAATCTTGAATATTTTGTCTTCAGCATTATGAGCACTCGAAATCATTAAAAGAGCTAGAATAGATATAAATAGAATCATTCTCCAATTTTTAAAAGAGTCATCATTTATTAAAAAATCAATATTTAAAAAAGATAAAAAATTGTTCATATTTTTTCAGCTATTCTTAATTTTGCACTCCTTGATCTTGTGTTTACAATTATTTCTTCTTTTGTTGGTATTTCAAACTTTCCTAATTTCTTTAAAGGGACATCTCTGTTACCATAAATATCTGTAATCGCTAATCCATCAAAAACCCCATCAAGAATGTACTTTTTTACAATTCTATCTTCAAGTGAATGATATGTAATACAAACTAATCGACCATTGGACCTTAACAACTCAGAAGATTGTTTTAGCATCTCTTTAATAAAATCTAACTCTTGATTCACCTCTATTCTTATTGCTTGAAAAACCTGGGCAGCATATTTATTTATAAACCTTGAGGGAATAATTTTTTTAATTATTCTAACCAACTGACCTGTAGTTTTTATAGGATTTGATCTTCTTGATTCTAAAATTTTTAAAACTAATTTTGATGATTTTTTTATTTCACCATATTCTCTTAAAACTTGAATCAACTTCTTTTCTGAATATTCATTTACTACATGAAATGCTGTTAAAGTTGTCTTTCGATTCATCCTCATATCTAAAGGCCCATCTAGCCTAATAGAAAAGCCCCTATTTTTAGTGTCAAATTGATAAGACGAAACTCCAAAATCAGCAATTATTCCATCCACCCTTTTAACTCCATAAAATTTTAAGAATTTCTTGAGATTAATAAAATTTGAATGAATTAACTTAAATCTTGCATCTTTTAATTTATTTTTTAAAGCATCTCCATCTTGATCAAATGCAAAGAGTTTGCCCTTAATAGATATTTTTTCTAATATTTTTCTTGAATGCCCTCCACCCCCAAAGGTCACATCAACATATACTCCATTAATATCTGTAACTAAACATTCTACGGATCTCTCTAAAAATACGGGGTTATGATATTTCATTATTCTCACTTTTATCTCCCATTACTTCTTCTGCCAATGAAGCGAAATCTAATTTTGCTTCACTTATTGACTCTTCATATCTTTCCTTATCCCATATTTCTAGAATGTTTACAACAGATGCAATTACTGTTTCTTTCTTTATACCCGCATGATTTATCAAATCTCTAGGGATTAACAATCTGCCTGAAGAATCAATTTCTAATAATTTAACTCCTGCTGTAAACCTCCTTATAAAATCAATATTTTTTTTATTAAACCTGTTAAGTTTATTGATTTTTCGCATCAATATTTCCCATTCACTCAATGGATACAATTGCAGACAAGGATTAAATACAGCTCTTTTTAAAACAAACCCCTTGTCTATCTTTTTCAACAATTGCTTCTTTAGTGCAACCGGAAGTAAGATTCGACCTTTTAAATCTGCCTTACACTCATAAGTACCTATAAGGTGTTGCATTTTAGGTGTTTATAAAATAATTAACACCAAATATAAAATTATTTTCCCACAATTCCCCACATTTTACCACATTGTTGATAAGTTTTTGTATCACTAGTCATTATAATTATATTGACATAGAAAAAAATAAATAGTTAAAGTCCTTTATTATTCCATATCTTTGGACACTAAGCTTTATCCATATAATGGAATATAATTTAATCATAGAAGGTAAGTTTAAGTATATAGAAATTGGAGATGGCCCACCAATAATTATACTTCACGGACTAATGGGCGGATTAAGTAATTTTAGTGGAGTTATTAATTTCTTTCCAAAAAAAAACTATAAAATAATTGCACCTCAACTTCCAATTTATGAGCTTCCATTATCTAAAACAAATATTGAGACGTTCTCAAAATATCTCCATGAATTCATACTTTTTAAAAAAATAAAGAAAGTCACTCTACTTGGAAATTCATTAGGGGGTCACATTGGTTTATTATACACGAAAAACTTTCCTGATTTTGTAAACGGTATTATTATTACCGGCAGTTCTGGACTTTATGAAAATTCTATGGGTGGAAGTTACCCTCAAAGGGGTAATTACGAATACATTAAAAAGAAAAGTCAAGAGGTTTTTTTTGATCCAAAAGTTGCAACCAAAGAATTAGTTGACGAAGTCTTTGAATCTGTAAATGACCGAAATAAATTGATAAGAACATTATCAATTGCTAAAAGTGCAATTCGTCATAACATGGCCAAAGATCTTCCTTCTATGAAAACCCCAACAGGAATAATCTGGGGTAAAAATGACACCGTCACACCTCCAAATGTTGCTAAAGAATTTAATAAACTTCTTCCGAATTCAGATATTTATTGGATTAATAATTGTGGTCATGCTCCGATGATGGAGTATCCTGATAAATTTAATGAGATATTAATTAAATGGTTAAACAAAAGAAAAATATAATTTAAATATTTCCATTTTGATTAAATTGGCCGAATTTTTAATGAGTAACTCTGAAGTAGAAAAATGTCCTACTAAAAAAATACCTGAATATGCATTCATAGGAAGATCAAACGTTGGTAAATCATCTTTGATTAACATGATCTGCAGTGATAAAAAGTTAGCAAAAACTTCAAATAAACCTGGCAAAACGAAATTAATCAATCATTTTATTATAGACAAATCATGGTTTTTAGTTGATCTTCCAGGTTATGGATATGCAAAAGCTTCAAAATCAAATAAAAAAATAATTACTAAAATTATTAATGATTATTTTAAAAAAAGAAAACAAATTATTTCTGCTTTTGTCCTTGTAGATATTAGACATGAAACTCAAGAAATAGATCTTAACTTCATGAGATGGCTTAATAATAATTATATTCCATTTTCAATAATATTAACTAAAGCTGACAAACTTACCAAAAAGAAAGTATTAGAGAATAAAAAAAAATACCTAAACGCAATCCTCAAAGAATGGGAGAATTCCCCTCAAATATTTATAACATCATCACAAAAAAAAATTGGAAGAGAAAAAATTTTAAAATACATAAGCACCCTGAATTCTAGTTTCAAAATTTAATTTCCAATTTTATCTAATTTCATTTTCTCAGCAAAATAATCACAAAAATCACTCATTGCAGAGGTCATCTTTTCATCTTTAGTAGCCCTATAAAAAGTTTGACTCATAGCTTTAAAAGTCTGATAGAAAAATACTTTCATGTGATCCAAAGGCATATCTTTAGTCCATAAATCTATTTTAAGAGTTTCCATCTTTTCATCATCCCAAATCGACATTAATAAAGCTTTAGCTTCTTGCTTAATTATTCCTCCATCACTAGCCTTCCAGACAATTTTTTCTGGAATTTTATTTTTATCCAAAAACACGTTAATTTCAATTGAATTCTTTTTTTTCATTATAATTTATTTTGATGGTTTATAATTTGAATTTTTAAAGATCTCATATTCTTTTTCATTAATAAGATCATATAAATCATTTTTCGGATTATTTTTAACATACGATCTAACAATTTGCCACCCTATCCATTGACCAATTTTTCCAGGAGTCAAGTTGTCTATTTCTAAATAAAATTTCGAAAAAGGAGCTGGGTCAATAAATCTATTAGTTAAACTTGTATGAGTTTTAAATAAAATTTCTTTTTCAACAAAATATCTCCAAATAAAAAGCTCATTTTTTTTAGCCCATTCTAATTGCTCTTGAGTATATCCTATTTTAATTTCATCACTCTGATTACCGATTAGTAGATCTTTAAGGTAAAGTTTTTTTCCATAATAGATTATTTGTGAAATAAAAGTTCTATCATTTGAAATAGGGATTTTTAAATTAGCAAATTTTTCTGAAATATGAGAAGTTAAAAAATTCAAATCCATATCATTAACCATATACTTA
This sequence comes from uncultured Bacteroidota bacterium, assembly GCA_902514625.1. Lineage (GTDB taxonomy): Bacteria > Bacteroidota > Bacteroidia > Flavobacteriales > Flavobacteriaceae > TMED220. The sequence continues at coordinate 35,196 of CABXRK010000011.1, read as the reverse complement.
GGAATACCATCATATATATCATTGTCAATCCCTAAATAAGTGTCAATAGAAATAATTAACAATGAATCATTTAGAATTATTTTATTCTGATAATCTACATTGTTTGAAACAGTTATAACCCTTGGAATTTTATATTTAGGGAAATAAAATTTAATAAACTTAAATAATCTCTGAACAGGATCATTAATCATTTTAGTTTCTGAAATCTTTTTTGAAATTTCATTTTGTAAGAAAATCTGTAAACTATCATTTCTTCTATTAATCCACAAGCTATCACGAAATTGTTTAGGAAAAAAAAATGGATATTTATTTTTTAAATCGTTCAACTTAAATTTAGTGGTGTCAACAAAAAATTCATCAAAACGTTCCACATTAATGTCTAATTGAATAGAATTAACTATCTCATTTATATTTTGATTTCTCTCACACGAAAAAATCAATATTAAAAATATTAAGATTTTTTGCCTGGACACTTTTATATATTTAATTAAATTCATTGAAATTCTTTTATACTTCTCTTTAATAAATAATTAATTTTACTCAAATTTACATCCAAAAAATAATCTGATAATGAAATCTCCTGAAAAAGTAATAAATTATATCGTTAATTGGCTTAAGGAATATGCAATAAATAATAACATAAATGGATTTGTCGTTGGAGTCTCAGGAGGTGTTGATTCAGCTTTAACTTCACTTCTATGTGCAAAAACGAATTTACCTGTTCTTTGTTTAGAAATGAGAATCCACCAAGAAAAAAATCAAATCTCAAGAGGATTAAATCATATTAATTGGCTAAAAAATAAATTTAATAATGTTAAGTTTAAATCAATTCCCCTAACAAATGTTTTTGATGCATTTAAAAACACTATTACAGAAAATAAATTTAATGAAAAAGAATTATTAAGTTTAGCAAATACGAGATCAAGAATAAGAATGATGACACTCTATTATTTTTCTACACTTAATAATTATCTCGTTGCTGGAACCGGTAATAAAGTTGAAGATTTTGGAATTGGATTTTATACAAAATATGGCGATGGAGGCGTAGATATAAGTCCTATTGCTGATCTTCTTAAATCTGAGGTATATATCCTAGCAAAACGTTTAGGTGTTTTAAAAGAAATAATAGAGGCTTCCCCAACTGATGGGTTATGGAATGATAACCGATCCGATGAAGAACAAATAGGAGCAACATACAAAGAATTAGAGTCTGTTATGAAAAATAAACTTAAAAATTTAAAAAAAACTAAAAGAGAACTAGAAGTTACCACAATTTTTAATACATTTAATTCAAGGAATAAACACAAAATGGTTTCAATTCCAATTTGTAAAATTCCAAATAAATTAAAATCGTAATTATTTATAATGATTAACTTAGTCTATATAGACAATCATCCTATTTCTCGTAAAGGGTTTAAGTCTATTTTTAAAAAGTCTAAAGAAATCAAATTAATAGGAACCTATAAGAGTTTTAATGATGCCGAGATTACTATAAGAAATGTTAATGTTGATGTTTTAGTCTTAGGTTTTGATTTGATTTCTAATCATAATCTAATAACTAAGATTATAAAACTAAATTATAATACTCTCCTGTTCGGAGAGTATAGTAACTCTGAGAAAATATATTTTGTAAATCTTGGTGTTAAAGGGTTTTTGTCAAAAAAAGCTAACGTTAAAGAAATAAGAAATGCTATTTACAAATTGAGCAAATCCGAATTCTATATTTCAGACGAGAAAAAATATTCTATTGACAATTTTAGAAATAGAACTGTAAAAAGAATTCTATCAAAAAGAGAACAAGAAGTATTAAGTCTTTTATTTAAAGGTGATAAAAATATTATTATTGCTGATAAATTAAAAATTAATCCCAAAACAGTTAATACTTATAAGACAAGAGCTTTAAAAAAATTAAGAGTTAAAGAAATTATAAATGCATACTCAATATTAAAAGACTAAATTACTCTATTCAATTTATGAGAAACAACACTTTTTAATTGGTGATAACTAATTACATCAGATAATATATCATCATTTGTTTTTTCTGAATCTTTCAAACTGTCTTGTAACTCATTTATTTTTTTATCAATAAGATTTTTTCTTAACGTTAAAATAGTTTCAATTACCATTTGATTTATATTACTTTCTCTTTCTTTTACGAAGATATTTTTCTTTTCCCAATCATGTAATTTATATAATTCATCTTTAATCAAAATATCACTAACTAAATGACTTAACTCAGGAGAAAGCTTAGTTGTAAAATCGTCAATAGATATGGATCCTTTACTCTCAAAATGATTAATCAAAATTTTATATAATTCTCGAAAAGAATTCTGAGTAAATTCAATCTCGTCTTCTTGTAGATCTAAAAATATTTTTTCAAAAACCTTTGTTCTGAATTCAACTTTTTCTTCTATTAGTTCACCTTTATCATTTTTCTTAAGAATTATTTCATTAAAAATTTCTTCCCTATCACCATAAAGCAATAGTATATTAATTATTTGATATTCTAACTCAAAACTTTGATTAATCTCATTTGATTTTTTTTCACTTTGAATAATTTTAATTTTTGATGAATCTCTAAGTTTTATATTTTCTTGATAAAGTGCTTTAGTTTTTACTTGAGATAATGAATTAAATAACACTTCCTCAGAAATGTTCATAATTTTAGAACATTCTTGAATATATAACTCAGATTTTATTTGATCCGGAATCTTTGCTATAATCTCAATAATTTCTCTAATAGTATCAGCCTTTTTTATTGGATCAGTTTGCGACTCTTGAAAAAGTAGGTCAGCTTTAAATTGAATAAAGTCTTTGGTGTTTTTATCAAAAAAATCTAAAATTTCCTCAGTTGAATGATCCCTTGAAAAACTATCTGGATCTTTACCCTCAGGAAATTGACAAACCTTAACATTCATGCCTTTTTCCAATATCATTTCTAACCCTCTCAAAGATGCTCTTAAGCCAGCTTCATCTCCATCAAAAAGAACTACAATATTCTGAGTCAACCTTTGAATTAGACTTATTTGATCTATGGTTAAAGCTGTTCCAGATGAAGCTACTACATTTTCTATTCCACTTTGATGCATCTGAATTACATCAGTATAACCTTCAACTAAATAACATAAATCTTTATTTGAAATTGTTTTTTTAGATTCATAAATTCCAAATAAAACTTTGCTTTTTTCATAAATATCACTTTCAGGAGAATTAATATACTTTGCTGCTTTAAATTTTTCAGATAAAATTCTTCCACCAAAACCAAGGACTCTTCCAGAAAAATTTTTTATTGGAAACATTACACGTGCCCTGAAACGATCAATTGCTTTATTTTCTTTAAAAATACACATACCAGTTTTCTCAAGAAAATCTCTAGAAAATCCTTCAGAAATCGCATATTTAAAATAACTATCTTTATTGTTAAGAGAATAACCTATTTCAAAATCTCTAATTACTTTATCTTCAAAACCTCTTTCTTTGACATATGAAAAACCTATCGAATTTCCTTCTTTATCCTTCCACAAATTATTCTTATAATATTCTTTTGCATTTTGAACAACAAGATACATACTCTCCCTTTCACTTATTTTTTCTTTCTGTTCCTTAGATTTAAATGTTTCTTCTATTTCAATATTATATTTCTTAGCTAGATATTTTATTGCTTCAGGATAAGAAAAACGTTCATGTTCCATCAAAAAAGCAACTGAATTACCTCCTTTTCCACTACTAAAATCTTTCCAAATTTGTTTTACCGGAGAAACTACAAAGCTTGGTGTCTTTTCATTAGTAAAAGGACTTAACCCTTTTAGGTTTGTTCCTGATTTTTTTAGATTAACAAAATCAGAAATGACCTCCTCTACTCTTGAAGTTTCATAAACTTTATCTATAGTATGTTTTGAAATCAAACCAATTTATTTATTAAAATATTTAACTTTTTCTAGATATCATATATTTTGCCATAAATTCTAAAGAATCTCTGTATTTATTCTTCGGAAAACTTAATAAAATTTTTAAAGCTTTTGAATGAAATTCAAACATATTTTTTTCTGCATATTTAACTCCACCCCTATTTTTTACATATTTAAGAACCTCACTTACTCTTTTTGAATCTTTATTATACTTTTTTACAGAATTAATTAACCATTTCCTGTCTTTTAAATTCGAATTCTCTAAAACATAAATAAATGGTAAAGTCATTCTTTGACTTTTAATATCTATTCCTTTTGGTTTTCCAATTTTTTCATTACTGTAATCTAACAAATCATCTTTAATTTGAAAAGCTATTCCGATGAATTCCCCAAATTTCATAATTCTTTTAATCAAAGTTAAATCTTTACTGACAGAATTGACACCAGTTGCACAACATGCTAATATCAAACTTGCAGTCTTTTTTTTAATTACCTCAAAATATATTGGTTCATTAATGCTTAATTCTCTTGCCTTTTCTATTTGCAACAACTCCCCCTCACTCATCTCCTTAACTGCTAATGAGACAACTTCAAGTAAATCAAAATCTTTATTTTCAATACAAAGTAATAATCCTTTAGACAACAAATAATCGCCCACCAAAATTGCTGTTTTATTTTTCCATAATGCTTTTATAGAAAAATAGCCTCTTCTATAATTACTTTCATCAATGACATCATCATGAACTAATGTTGCGGTGTGAATTAATTCAATAACAGAGGCTCCCCTATAAGTCTTCTCTAGAACTTTTCCATTATTTACTAATTTTGCACATAAAAAAACTAAAATTGGTCTTATTTGTTTACCTTTTCTTTTTATAATAAAATTTATAATTCTATTTAATAAAGGTACTTTTGTAAACATTGAATTATGAAATTTTTTATAAAAAAAAATCATTTCATCTTTAACTGGCTCAATAATTTCTTTAGACATTTTCATTGCTAAATCAAATATACAATTTCAATTCTGAAATTATAATATCAAGATTTATTGGCGAGTTGTCCACAAGCCGCATCAATATCAATTCCTCTAGACCTCCTTATTGTTGAAACAATATTCGCGTTTCTAAGTTTAAGTTGATATTCATCAATTACTTTTCTATTAGCTTTTTTAAAACTGCTATCACCTATAGGATTATATTCAATTAGATTAACCTTAGAAGGAATTTTATTACAAAATTCTATCAAAGCCAAAATGTCAGATTCTTTATCATTAATTCCATTCCATACAATATATTCAATAGTAATCTTTTTTTTTGTCAGATTAAACCAGTAAAGAAGTGATTCCTCTAATTCTATTAAGTTAAATTTATTTGAAAAAGGCATAATAGATTCCCTAATAGATTGAATAGCTGAATGTAACGAAATAGCTAATTTAAATTTAACTTTTTCATCAGCCATTTTTTTAATTATCTTAGGAATTCCAACTGTCGAAAGAGTTATTCTTTTTGGAGACATACCTAATCCAGATTTACTAGTTATTATTTCTATTGCTTTTATAACATTATTGTAATTCATCAAAGGCTCTCCCATTCCCATAAAAACAATATTAGATAAAGGTCTATTACATACAATCTTACTTTGATCCCCTATAATTTTAACTTGATCAAAAATTTCATCTACATTTAAATTACGAATTCTTTTCAGTTTTGATGTAGCACAGAATTTGCAATTTAAACTACAACCAACTTGTGAAGAAATACATGCTGTTGTTCTATCTTTAGAGGGAATAAATACTGATTCAACCACATTATTATCATAAAGTCTAACAGAATTTTTTATTGTACCATCAATACTTTTTTGCTTAAAATCAATTTCAACATGATTAATAACAAAAAAATCATTTAGTAATTTTCTTAAATTATTTGACAAATTAGTCATTTTGCCAAAATCATTTAGCCCCTTATTCCAAAGCCATTCATAAACCTGGTCAGCTCTATAAGAACTCTGATCATGTTTTTCAAAAAACAATCTCAAATCACTTTTGGAAAGTGATCTAATATCCTTTTTCTTTTCTAGTAACATAAAAAAATAAATACTATTAATATTTAGCTATAAAATAAGCATTGCATCACCATAAGAATAAAAATTATATTTTTCTTTAATTGCAACCTGATAAGCTTCTTTAATAAAATCAGGACCTGCAAATGCTGAAGCCATCATTAATAAAGTAGATTTTGGAGTATGGAAATTAGTAACCATTGTATTAGCAATTGAAAAATCATAAGGTGGAAAAATAAACTTATGAGTCCAACCTTTATATGGATTTAAGGTTGATTTTGAAGAAACAGAGCTTTCTAAACCTCTCATAACTGTAGTGCCTATTGCGCATATTTTCTTTTTATTTGATTTAGCTATATTTACAATATTTGTTGCTGTTTCATTAACAATTAACTCTTCAGAATCCATCTTATGTTTTGATAAATCTTCAACTTCAACTGGATTAAATGTGCCTAATCCAACATGTAAAGTTAATTCCGCAAGCTTTATACCCTTAATCTCTAATCTTTTCAAAAGATGTTTTGAAAAATGCAACCCAGCAGTAGGAGCTGCAACTGCACCTTCTACCTTTGCGTATATAGTTTGATATCTTTCAGTATCTTCAGGAGTAGGATCTCTCTTAATATATTTCGGAAGAGGAGTTTGTCCAAGAAGCTTCATTTTTTTTCTAAATTCGGAATAAGAACCTTCAAAAAGAAAACGAAGCGTTCTTCCTCTTGATGTTGTATTATCAATTACCTCAGCAACTAAACTATCATCTTCTCCAAAATACAATTTATTGCCAATTCTAATTTTTCTGGCAGGATCAACCAAAACATCCCATAATCTCTGCTCTTGATTTAATTCTCTTAATAAAAATACTTCTATTCTAGCTCCAGTTTTTTCTTTATTTCCAAATAATCTCGCAGGAAAAACTTTTGTATTATTTAAAACCATCACATCTCCTTCATCAAAAAATTGAATTAAATCTTTAAACTTATAATGATTAATAGATTTAGATTCTCTATCTAATACCATAAGTCTTGACTCATCTCTACTTTCAGCAGGAAATTCAGCTAATCGCTTATTTGGGAGCTCAAAATTAAAATCTGATAATTTCATTTTAGTTGCAAATATAATAACTGAAACATAGGCTTGTCAAGGAAAATATATATTTTATTAATATTCATTTTTAATAACCTGAAAACCAATTGATTCCATGTCTTCCCAAAAAGTTGGAAAAGATTTAGAAATAACTTTATAATTTTCAATTTGTATTGGAACTTTTAAAGCTAAAGGGGCAAAAGCTAAAGCCATTCTATGATCATTATAAGTTTTAATTTTAATATTTGAAAAAATATTTTCACTCTGATAAATATGCAAACTATCACGAGTTATTTTAACATTAGCTCCTAATTTACTTAATTCAGTATACAAGGCTTCAAGCCTATCAGTTTCTTTAATTCTTAATGTATGAAGTCCATACAAATTGCATTCTACTCCAACACCAAAACTGGTAACGGCAATAGTTTGGGCAAGATCAGGACAATTGATAAGGTTAAAATCCATGGAATCCTTAACTTTAAATTTTTTTATTTTCCTTAAATAAAGTGCACCATCTTTAATTCTAGATTCAACTCCAAAATTTTTATACAAATCAATCAAGATTGAATCTCCTTGAATACTTTTATCATAAAATCTAGTCAACTTTAACTCAGCATTATCACTTAATGCAACACAACTATAAAAATAAGAGGCGGAACTCCAGTCCGATTCTACAACAATCAAATTTTCCTTAATTCTATCAAATTTTTCTATTTTTATAACATTATTTTTAAAATTATAAATAACCCCAATTTTTTTAAGAATTGACAATGTCATTTCTATATAAGGGAGAGAAGTTATTTTTCCATTTAATTTTAAAGTAATTCCATTTTCTAAAAAAGGAGAAATAAGTAGGATTGCGGAAATAAATTGACTACTAACTTTACTTGATAAAGATAATTCTCCCCCTTTTATAATTTTACCATTTATTTTTAACGGAGGAAATCCAGAATGCCCATCATAACTTATATCTGCTCCTATTTTTTTAAGAGCATCCACTAATACGCCAATTGGCCTTTCTTTCATTCTTTCAGACCCTGTTAATAAAACTTTTTTCTTCGGTTGAGTTGCAAAAAACGCGGTAAGAAATCTCATCGCTGTTCCTGCATGTTTAATATCTAATATAGACTTTTTGGAAGAAAGTGCATTTAACAATAAAATAGTATCATCAGAATTCGATAAATTTTGAATCTCAATATTTGGTATAAAAGATTTTATAATTAGCAATCTATTTGATTCACTTTTTGATCCAGAAATCTCTAATTCACCATAACACTTTTTTTGACTATTGGTAATAAATAAATCCATAAATAACTATTTTAGTTTCGGATTATTTATATGTCTATTTATATCCCTTCCTGTTTTTAATTTCATTTTTGCATCAAAAGCTGTCTGCATATCAACCCCAGTTTGATTAGCAATACATAATACTACAAAAAGAACATCTGCTAATTCTTCTCCCAAATCCTTTTTTAAATCAGATTCTTTTTCACTTTGTTCTCCATACCTTCTACTAATTATTCTAGCTACTTCCCCAACTTCCTCAGTCAATTGAGCCATATTTGTTAACTCATTAAAATATCTCACTCCATGGTTTTTAATCCAATTATCAACTACTTTTTGAGAATTTTTTATATTCATTATTTTTTTTTATAAAAATAAGCCAAGTAATTATAATCTACAATTGATTTTTAAAAAACAACTTTAATCAAATAATATTTCTTTAATTTCAATCAATTCATAAACTATTGGACAAAGATTATGTTTTTTTTCATTATGAGAATTAAAATGTATTGCCTTCATGCCAAAATTTAATGCTCCAGTTATATCAGCTTCAAAACTATCTCCTATCATAACAGAATTAACTGGCATAACAATTGATTTTTCAAGAGCTTTTTTAAAAATAATTGGATCAGGCTTTTTAAATCCAACCTCTTCTGAAGTTATTATATTTTCAAAAAATTGATTTAAACCAGAATTTTCCACCTTAATATTTTGATTTTTTTTAAATCCATTAGTTATAATACTTAGACTATATTTTTTTTTTAAGAATTTTAATAGCTCTATAGCTCCCGGAATAAGATGATTGTAGTTTAATAGTTTTTCAGCATAAAATTCGGAGATTTCATTAATTTCTTTGATATTTATTTTAATACCGATCATATCAAATGAACTTTTTAATCTTCTAATTCTTAATTCTTTATGATTAATAATATTTTCTCTGTATAATTTCCAATAATAATGATTTATTGGATTATAAATTTTAAGAAAATTGTGTATTGAAAACTTATACCCCTTGTTTTTAAAAATTGATTTAAAAGCTAAAGCCGAATTTTTTTCAAAATCCCATAAAGTATGATCCAAATCAAAAAACACATCTGAAATATTATTTTGATTAAATTTTTTTTCCAATTTATTTAGAACTTATCTTAAAACTATTAATAAGTTGATCCAAATCTAAACCACCAAAATTTCCAGAACTCATCATAAGTAATACTGTTTCATCCCAATTTTTATTCAAAAGAAATTCTTCTAAATCATTTTTTTTGTTATAAACCCTAATCCTATTATTATCAAAAGACTTTTTAATATAATCAACTGAAAATAAATCCCTTTCATTTATTTTAGATGATTTAGAATCATAAAAAACAATGAATTCATCTCCAAGATTTAATGATCCTGAATACTCTTGAATAAAAATTGGATTTAAACTACTAAATGTGTGAAGCTCTAAACAAAAAGTTTTTTTTAAATCAGGAAATTGCTGACTAATTGCATAACAAGAAGCCTTAACTTTACTAGGAGAATGAGCGAAATCTTTATATAAATAACTGTTGTTATATTTGTATAAACATTCTAATCTTTTTGATGCTCCTTTAAAATTCAAAATTGCTTCAAAAAAATCATCTGAATCAACTCCCATTAATTGACATATCCATTTAGCTCCAGATAAATTTTCAATATTATGTTTTCCAAAAATATTAAGAGGTAAATTACCAAAATTAGTTTTTAAATACGTTTTTTTATTTTCAATGAAATAATCAAGACTTTTATATTTTTCTTTACGAATAGTGTTTTGAGAATTTTTAACTATTTTCTCAAGGTATTGATCAGAATCATTATAAATTAAAACACCTCCAGGCACAATATTTTCAATAAATATTCTAAATTGGTTTTTATACTTTTCAAGAGTAGGAAATACATTAATGTGATCCCAAAAAATACCTGATATTAAAGCTATATTTGGCTTATACCACAAAAATTTCGATTTATTATCAATAACTGAAGATAAATATTCATCTCCTTCAATTAATATAAAATCATTATTTTCTGATAGATGAACCATTGTTTCAAAACCATCTAATTGAGCTCCTACCAAATAGTCAACAGAAATATTATTATAATTTAAAACATGTAAAATCATCGAAGTAATGGTAGTTTTTCCATGACTGCCAGCTATAACAACCCTAGTTTTATATTTAGAATGTTCATATAAAAACTCTGGATAAGAAAAAATTGCAATTTCTTTTTCCTGAGCTTCAATTAATTCAGGATTATCAAATTTTGCATGCATCCCAAGAATAATAAAATCAATTTCTTTTGTGATATTTTCTCTAAACCACCCTATTCTTTTAGGTAATAAACCATATTTTTTTAATCTTGACTTTGAAGGTTCAGATATTAAATCATCACTTCCTGTGACTTGATATTTTTTTTTGAATAAAGCAATAGCTAAATTATGCATTACACTCCCACCAATTGCAATAAAATGAACTCTTTTCATCAATAAATATTTTGTTTAAAAACTCTAGCCTGATTAAAATTTGGATTGATTTTTAAGGATTCATTTAAATAATAATTAGTTTTACTTTTATCGCCAGATTTATAGTATAATTCTGCTAAACGCAGATATATCCATTCTTTTGGAAAAATTTCTTCGTTATATTTAGAAATAAATTTTTTCAATAAACAAATTGAAAGATCTAAATGAATATTAAATCTAACAGAAACTTCAGCAAGTTCAAATAACATATTTTTTCTCAAAGAATCACTTTTAAATAAACTTTGATCACAACTATATTTTTTCTTAAAAATTTCAAATGCTTTTTCATATTTTTCTTTAGCAGAATCAAAATTTTTGTTTATTTCAAAAATAAATCCATTCATTAAATTTCCTTCAATTAAATCATATTTTAACAATTTATTAGAGTACATCCTTCCCTTAAAATCAGTTCCTCCTAAAAAATTTGGCAATTGAATATATAATTTAGCAAGTGCAACTAATGAAGGAATATGATTTTCTTTTAACTCTAGCGCTTTTTTAAAATGATATTTTGCAATTTCCACATATTTTATACCCTTAAAATTTTTATTTCTTTTCGCAATAATAGAAGCATTTCCTCCAATCTTATAATGAATATTAACATTTCTCTCTCCTAATTCTAACCTTTTTTGCAAAAATTTTATAGCTCTGATATGATCTTTCTTTTGATAAGCTAAATCCGATAACAATTTGTATCCTTCTTTATCTATTTCAATATCTTTAATTTCAGATAGAGTTTTTTGATATTCTAAATCTTTATTAAAATCATAAGATGAAAAAGGAGTGTCTGATTGTGAAAACAAATAAGAATTTACAACTAATAAAATATAAAATATAATTCTCCCTTTCATCTTTCAATTTTAATAACCTAAGAATTCAATAACTCCCACAATGAATTCTTTAATTTTTCAATCCCTTTTTGTGAAACTGAGGAAATAATAAGGTTTGGGATATCATTAAAACACTTTTTAATTAATATTTTAAATTCTAATAATAATTCTTGATCTAACAAATCACTTTTAGAAAATACAATCATAAATTTTTTATCTATCAATTCAGGGTTATGATCTTTTAATTCTTTCCTTAAAACGTTAAATTCATTTTTAATATTATTCGTATCTACAGGAATTACAAAAAGTAAAATCGAATTCCGTTCAATATGTCTGAGGAAATAGTGTCCTAGTCCTCTTCCTTTTGATGCTCCCTCAATAATCCCAGGTATATCAGCCATTACAAAAGAATTAAAGTTATTACACTCTACTATCCCCAAATTTGGCTTAAGGGTTGTAAATTCATAATCAGCAATTTTAGGCTTTGCTGAAGTAATTACTGATAATAAAGTTGATTTCCCTGAATTTGGAAACCCAACTAGTCCTACATCAGCTAAAATTTTTAATTCTAATATAACATCCATTTCGGAACCTTTTTCACCTTTTTGAGAATACCTAGGAGTTTGCCTAGTAGGTGATTTAAAATGAAAATTTCCTTTACCCCCTAACCCGCCTTTTAAAGCAACAAATTCATTATTAGTTTCAGAAATTTCAAATAATAATTCATGAGTATTAGAATTTTTTACCAAAGTTCCTAAAGGGACATCAATGAAAACATCTTCTCCCTGAGCACCGCTACTCCTATTTTTACTCCCATCTGCTCCATGAGAAGCATTGTAATGTTTCTTAAATTTAAATGAATATAATGTCCACAAATTAGGGTTTGCTCGAAAAATAACATTTCCCCCTCTACCTCCATCTCCTCCATCTGGCCCACCTTTAGAAATAAATTTTTCTCGATGTAAGTGACTTGATCCTTTACCTCCATTACCCGAACTAATAAAGATCTTTACATAATCAACAAAATTTTCTTCTGTCATAAATCATCAATTAAAGAAGATAATCTATTGGATATTTCTACAACACTACCAACACCATTTATCGTATAAAATTTATTGTGAACATTATAGTACTCCCTTAATATTGAAGTTTTTTTGCTATACTCTTCAAATCTATTTTCAATTTTCTTTTCATCTTGATCATCTATTCTACCACTTTTTTTGCCTCTTAATAAGAGTCGTTTTATTAATTCTTTATCATCAGCCTCTAAAGAAATAGTTGCAGAAATCCTCATTTCTTTAGTTTTTAAAAATTTATCTAATGCTATTGCTTGATCCTTTGTTCTAGGAAACCCATCAAATATAAAACCATTTCTGCTTTTATATTTTTCAACTTCTGTCTTTAACATTTCAATAGTTAAAGAATCTGGGACTAGATCTCCCCTTTCAATATATGATTTAGCAATCTTCCCTAGCCGAGTATCACTAATAATATTAGATCTAAAAACTTCACCAGTAGAGATATGGACTAAATTATATTTTTTTTTAATAAATTCAGCCTGAGTACCTTTCCCTGAGCCAGGTTTTCCAAATAATACGATATTAAGCATTAAATTCTATTATTAATTATACAAATATATCTTTTTTGAATAGCGTTTAAAAATTACAAAGATATATGTGTATTTTTGTAAAAAAAATTAATGAATTTTTTTTCAAGCAATAAAAAAATAGGTATACTTGGTGGAGGGCAACTTGGAAAAATGTTATTAGCCTCAACAAGAAAATGGAATATAACAACACATGTTTTAGATCCAAACAATAATGCTCCAGCGAATTTATGCTGCAATAATTTCATATGTGGTGATTATAAGGATTTTGACACCGTTTACAAATTCGGAAAAAATTTAGATCTTATAACTTATGAAATTGAACATGTTAATTTAAAAGCATTAATTAAACTTAAAGAAGAAGGGGTTAAAATTTATCCTTCTCCTGAAAATTTAAGAGTTATACAAAATAAATATTTACAAAAAAAATTCTATATTGAAAATGATATTCCAACAGCAAAATATTTATTTTTCAAATCTAAAAATGATATAATAAAAGCTATATCCAGTAAAAAAATCAAATTCCCCTTCGTTTGGAAATCAACTTCAATGGGTTATGATGGTTTTGGAGTTAAAATTGTTAAAAACATTCAAGATTTTGATAGATTGAATGATTTGGAATGTATTTGTGAAGATCTAGTTAAATTAGATAAAGAGTTAGCTGTTATAGTATGTAGAAATCCGAATGGAGAAATTGTCACTTATCCCACTGTAGAAATGGAATTCAATAATGAATCAAATCAAGTTGAATATGTTCTTTGTCCAGCAAGGATTTCAAATGAAATTTCACAAAAAGCCAATCAAATTGCTTTATCTGTTTCAAAATCATTTCAACATATAGGATTGCTAGCTGTTGAATTATTTTTAACAAAAAATAAAAAAATACTAGTAAATGAAGTTGCTCCGAGACCTCATAATAGTGGCCATTATTCAATTGAAGGTGCCAAAACAAATCAATTTGACCAACATATAAGGGCTATTTTAAATCTTCCTCTAGGAGATACATCTAGTATTTCTCCAACAGTAATGTTAAATTTAGTTGGAGATAAAAATCATAATGGAATAGTCCAATACAAAAACATAAACGAATTATTCAAATTTCCAGGTGTAAATCCCCATATTTATGGAAAAAAACAAACACGTCCATTTCGAAAAATGGGACATATAACAATAACAAATACTAGTATAGTCAAAGCAAAAGATATTGCTAAAAAAATAAAAAAAATAATCTCTATAATTTCAAAATAAAATGAAACAAATTGGAATAATAATGGGTAGTAAATCAGATTTACCAGTTCTAAAAGAAGCAATTGATATAATTAAAAAATTTAACATTTCATATGAAGTAGATATAGTCTCTGCTCACAGAACTCCTGAAAAAATGATGGATTATGGAAAAAATGCTCATAAAAGAGGTATAAAAGTTATTATTGCTGGAGCCGGAGGCGCAGCACATTTGCCTGGAATGATTGCGGCATGTTCTCCTCTACCAGTTATAGGAGTTCCTGTTAAATCTTCTAATTCAATTGATGGATGGGATTCTATCCTTTCCATTCTTCAAATGCCTGGAGGAGTTCCTGTTGCTACAGTTGCCCTAAATGGTGCTAAAAATGCTGGAATACTTGCTGCTCAAATATTAGGTTGTTTAGATGATAAAATTCAAGAAAAAGTTATTTCATACAAAAAAACTCTTGAAAAAAAAGTGCTTGATTCATTGAAGAAATAAAATTTGTTTTTTTATTAAAAAAATATTTTAATATTCTTGAATAAAAAGTCTAATTAATTCTCTCTTATTATTTTTTACCCTTTAATTAAGAAAAAATCTAAAAAGTGTTCATAAGTACACTTTTTAGTTAAAAACTTATTGATTTACAATGCAAAAGCATTAAAAATTGAACTTGATTTAATATAAATTTGTTGTACAATTTTTATTACATGTACGATACTTTTTTATATAGACATCTTGGCTCTTCGAAAAATAAAGATATTCAATACATGTTAGATAAAATTAGAGCAAAAAGCATTCAACATTTATTAGATGAAACTATACCAAAAGATATAATCCTTAATGAAAAATTAAATTTATCTAATGGAATTAGTGAAAATGAATATCTAAAAGAATTAGAAAAAGTTTCAGAGAAAAACCTTCTATTTGATAATTATATTGGATTAGGATATAATCCATCCATTACCCCGAGTGTTATTTTTAGAAATATACTTGAAAATCCTGGATGGTACACTGCATATACTCCTTATCAGGCTGAAATATCTCAAGGAAGATTAGAAGCGTTATTTAATTTTCAAACAGTAATAACAGATTTAACCGGAATGGAAATAGCTAATGCTTCTCTTTTGGATGAAAGCACTTCTGCTGCTGAGGGGATGAATCTACTTTTTGCTATTAGATCAAAAGATCAAATTAAAAATAAATCAAATAAATTTTTTGTTTCAAACTTAATTTTACCTCAAACCCTTTCAGTTCTGGAAACTAGAGCTAAGCCCTTAGGTATTAAAATTATAGTAGGTTCTGAAAAAAAAATTAATTTTTCACATGAATTTTTTGGTGCTTTTTTTCAATATCCTGGACGTAATGGAAAAATTATAGATTTACCTCAATATGTTGAAAAAGCTTCAGCTAGTGGAGTTAAAACAATTGTAGCTGCAGACCTTCTAAGTTTATCTCTACTAGAAGCACCAGGGAAATATGGTGTTGATATCGTAGTAGGAACAACTCAAAGATTTGGAATCCCTTTAGGTTACGGAGGGCCTCATGCCGCATACTTTGCAACTAAATTAGATTATAAACGTTTTTTACCTGGAAGAATAATTGGCAAAACAAAAGACTTATCTGGAAATTCTGCTCTCAGAATGGCTTTACAAACTAGAGAACAACACATAAAAAGAGATAGAGCTACTTCAAATATTTGCACTTCTCAAGTTCTTCTAGCTGTTATGGCAGGCATGTATGCTGTCTACCACGGCCCAAAAGGAATAAAAAGTATTGCTTTAAAAATTCATGAATATGCGAAAAGACTTGAATTAATATTAAATGAATTTGGAATTGAACAAACTAATGAACATTATTTTGATACTCTTTTATTAAATGTACCATCTCAAAAGGTTAAAAAAATTGCTGAGAAGAAAAAAATTAATTTTTTATATGTTAATGATAATTCCGTTTCAATTTCATTAAATGAATACATGACAGAAATTGATTTTAAGAAAATCATACAAGTCTTTGAAATTCTAACTAACAAAAAAAACAAACTAATTGATGTTAGTAATTTAAATTATAAAATACCTTTAAATCTAGAAAGAAAATCTAAGTATTTAACCCACAAAATATTTAATTCTTATCATTCAGAAACCTCTTTAATGCGTTATATAAAATCTTTAGAAAAAAAAGATCTTTCTCTTAATCATTCTATGATTCCTCTAGGCTCATGCACTATGAAGCTTAACGCAGCTAGTGAAATGATACCTTTAAATTCTGTAAAATGGTCTAATATTCATCCTTTCGCCCCTTTAAATCAAGTAAAAGGATATAGTCTTATTCTTAAAGATCTATCAAATCAATTAAATATTATTACTGGATTTTCAGCTTCATCACTACAACCAAATTCTGGAGCTCAAGGAGAATATGCTGGGTTAATGATAATTAAATCCTTTCACGAATCTAAGGGTGATTTTAATAGAAATATATGTCTAATCCCTGCATCTGCTCATGGAACAAATCCTGCTTCAGCTGTTATGGCAGGTATGAAAGTTATAGTTATTAAAACAAACCAATTTGGAAATATTGATTGGAAAGATTTGAATCTAAAGGTAAAAGAACATAAAAAACAATTATCATCTTTAATGATAACTTATCCCTCCACTCATGGGGTATTTGAATCAAATATCAAAGATATTACTAATCTAATTCATAGGAATGGAGGTCAAGTTTATATGGATGGTGCTAATATGAATGCCCAAGTAGGAATAACAAATCCATATAAAATTGGTGCTGACGTATGTCATTTAAATCTTCATAAAACATTTGCTATCCCTCATGGAGGAGGAGGTCCTGGAGTAGGGCCTGTCTGTGTAGCTAAACACTTAGCAGAATTTCTACCTTCAAATCCAATAATTAAAACAGGAGGCAAAACACCAATTAAAGCGATTTCTGCAGCGCCATGGGGATCAGCTTTAGCCTGTATCATATCTTATGGATATATAAAAATGTTAGGTGGAAATGGACTAAGAAGAGCAACTGAAATTGCTATTCTAAATGCAAATTATATAAAAGCACGCCTTGAAGGTGCTTATCCTATATTATATGTTGGAGAGGAAGGTAGATCTGCTCATGAATTAATAATTGATCTTAGACCATTTAAAAAGAAAAATATTGAAGTTATTGATGTAGCAAAAAGGTTAATGGATTATGGATTCCATGCTCCAACAGTTTCATTTCCTGTTCCTGGAACTATGATGATAGAACCAACCGAAAGCGAAAGTTTAATTGAAATCGATAAATTTTGTGATGCACTTATTTCTATTAGAATGGAAATAGAATCCCAAATGAAACATGATGATAAAAGTATTCTTAAAAATGCTCCTCATACTCTTCAAATGGTAACAGACGATCAATGGAATATGCCTTATAGTAGACAAAAGGCTGCTTTTCCATTAAACTATATTAAAGAAAATAAATTTTGGCCAAGTGTAAGAAGATTGGATGAAGCATTTGGAGATCGTAATTTAATCTGTTCTTGCACCTCAATTGAAAATTATGTTAATGTTTAATTTACAGTAAATTATGTAGATAATTTATATTAAAATGTATTTATAAATTAACAATTGAATGTCGTACATATATTTTTACAAATTATTTTATTTTTTTTTTTTATAATAAATTTGAGCCTATTTTAACTCTATAATGAATTTTAAAATAACTGGTACTGGAAGTTATATCCCAAACATTACAAAAAAAAATAGTGATTTCTTAAATAAGTCTTTTATAGATGATAATGGTCAAGAAATTTCTATTCCTAATTCCGAGACAATAAATAAATTTAGTTCTATTACGGGAATTGTTGAACGAAGATATGCTGATATTCAAATGAATTCTTCTGATATAGGGACCCAAGCTGCAAAAAATGCAATTAAGAATTCTGAAATTAATCCTGAAGAATTAGATTATATAATTTGTTCTCATAATTTTGGTGATGTTAATTATGGTTCAAACAATTATGACATGATGCCAAGTCTTGCTTCAAGAATAAAAAGTAACTTAAAGATAAAAAACCCAAACAGTGTTTGTTATGATATTATTTGTGGTTGTCCTGGATGGATTGAATCTATGATTCAAGCTAAAGCTCTTATTTCTTCAAAAATGGCTTCAAAATGTCTAATTATTGCAGCTGAAACTCTTTCAAGAGTTATTGATCATCATGATAGAGATTCTATGATTTTTGGTGATGGTGCTGGAGCTGCAATTCTCGAGAAAAAAAATGAAAAAGGAGGAATTATTTCTCATGTTTCTGCTACACATACTTTCGATGGTGAAAAAGATTTATTATTTGTAGGAAAATCTAACAATAAAAAATTAAAAGGAAAGTTCATTAAAATGCAGGGGAGAAAAGTATATGAATTTGCATTAAAAAATGTACCTCAAGCAATGAAAAATTGCCTGGAAATTGGTAATATTAATATTAATGACTTAAAAAAAATTTTTATTCATCAAGCTAATAAAAAAATGGATGATGCAATTATTAAAAGATTCTATAAATTATATGAAACTCCTATGCCAAAAAATGTTATGCCTATGAATATCGAACATTATGGTAATAGCTCAGTTGCAACGGTTCCAACATTATTTGACGAAGTTATTAAAAATAATAAAAATGGACATTCATTAAATGATGGGGATATTATTTTATTCGCTAGCGTAGGCGCAGGTATGAATATTAATGCAATATCTTATCAAATTTAATTTTATTACTGATAAATTTATCTTTTGCTAATAATCAGATAGTTTCTTGTAAATTTATATCATGAAACTTTTTTTACATTTAGGCAGATACTTTTTAATGATTCAAAAAACATTTGGGAAATTTACCAAATGGAAAATGCTGAAAAATTTAATTTTTAGAGAGATTGATGACTTAATAATAAGCTCTATAGGTATTGTATCCTTTTTATCATTTTTTGTTGGGGGTGTTATTGCAATTCAAACAGCAATCAATATTGATAATCCTTTATTGCCAACCTATTTAATAGGTTTCACCACTCGCCAGTCAATGATTTTAGAATTTTCTCCAACATTTATTTCAGTGATTATGGCTGGAAAAGTTGGATCATATATCACCTCAAGCATTGGCACCATGAGGGTTACAGAGCAAATCGATGCATTAGAGGTTATGGGAGTTAACACATATAACTATCTGATTTTCCCTAAGATAATAGCACTTACACTTTTCCCTTTTTTAATTACTATTTCAATGGCTCTAGGAATTTTTGGAGGATATATTGCGAGTATTAACGGAGGATTTGCTTCTCACTCTGATTTTATTGAAGGACTTCAATTAGATTTTATTCCTTTTCATATTTTTTATGCTTTTATAAAAACATTTATTTTTGCTATACTTCTTGCCACTATTCCTTCATATCATGGATATTTTATGAAGGGTGGAGCTCTTGGTGTTGGAAAAGCAAGTACTACTTCATTTATTTGGACTAGTGTTGCAATAATTATTGCTAATTCATTAATTACTAATCTTCTATTAACTTAAAATGATAAAAATAGAGAACATTTTAAAGTCATTCGGTGATTCTATCATTTTAAAAAAAATATCAACCATTTTCGAAAAAGGAAAAACTAATTTAATTATAGGTCAAAGTGGATCAGGAAAAACAGTACTTATAAAATGTATTCTTGGTCTTATTAAAATTGATCAGGGCAAAATTCAATTTGAAAAAAGCTTCCTCTATTCAATGGGTCAAAAAGAAAGAGCAAAACTTAGACAAGATATCGGAATGGTTTTTCAAGGTAGTGCTTTATTTGATTCAATGACTGTAGAAGAAAATGTTATATTCCCAATGAAAATGTTTACAAATAAGCCTAAAGATGAAATCGTTGAAAGAGCTAATATTGCAATTAGAAGAGTTAACTTAATTAATTCAAATAATAAATTGCCTTCAGAATTATCCGGTGGTATGAAAAAAAGAGTAGCTATCGCAAGAGCTATAGTAATGAATCCCAAATATTTATTCTGTGATGAACCGAATTCTGGTCTAGATCCAAAAACTTCAATAATAATTGATAATCTTATTCAAGAAATAACTAAAGAATATAATATTACAACAGTTATAAATAGTCATGACATGAATTCCGTTATGGAAATAGGGGAAAAAATAATTTTTTTAGAAAATGGATCAAAAAAATGGGAGGGCACAAACAAAGAAATTTTTAAAACTGAAAATCAATCTGTCACAAAGTTTGTATATTCATCAGAGTTATATAAAAAAATAAGAAAAGTATATCTTAATGAACAAGATAATAACTAATTGAATTTTTTACCAAATCTATTTTTAACTTCTTCTACAATCGTCTTTAATTTTTCATCATCTCCTTTTGGATAAATAAGTAATAAATCATTTGTTATAATAATTACTTTATTCTCAAGTCCTTCAGCCACAAACAAACGATCAGATTCATTAAAAATAAAATTCCCTTTAAGATTGTTAAATATTCCCTTTGAGCCAATTATTACATTTTCTTTACTATCCTTTCTAGACAAATCATAGATAGCTCCCCATCTGCCAAGATCATTCCATTTAAAATCAGCTTTAATTGTTGAACAATTATTCGTTTTCTCCATAATAGCATAATCGATTGAAATATTGTCAAGTTTATGATAATT
Organism: uncultured Bacteroidota bacterium; assembly: GCA_902514625.1. Lineage (GTDB taxonomy): Bacteria > Bacteroidota > Bacteroidia > Flavobacteriales > Flavobacteriaceae > TMED220. The sequence goes on along the minus strand of CABXRK010000011.1, from coordinate 13,984 downwards.
TTTATCAATAAATTTTTTTTCGTCAACAGTATTAAAAAAAATCATTCCATTTGATAAGATTTTAAACATTTTAGATTGATACTTCTTAAAAGCATCAATAATGTCGTCAACTTTCCACACAAAAATTCCAGAATTCCACATATAATTTTGGGATTTCAAATATTTTTTTGCATCACTTAATTTAGGTTTTTCAATAAATTTTTTAACTCTATAAATTTTTCCTTCACTTTTTTCAAACTGTATATAACCATATCCAGTTTCAGGTCTAGTAGGTATAATTCCAAAAGTCACAAGTCTATTTGATAGGCTAATGTAATTAAGAGCTTGGAGAATATTAGACTTAAATGCAGTTTTATCATCAATTAAATGATCACTTGGTGTAACAACAATTTTAGCAGAAGGATTAATTTTTTTTATTTTGAGAGAGGCATACAAAATGCAGGGGGCAGTATTTCTAATTGATGGTTCCAAAACTATCCTGGAATCTACAATTCCTTTTATTTGTTTAACAACTTTTTTTTTATATAATTTATTAGTTAATATAAAAATATTTTCTTTCGGTGTAAATTCTATAACCCTATCATAAGTTTCTTGAATCAAAGTTTTTCCCCTCCCCATGAAATCCTGAAATTGTTTAGGATTTTCTACTCTACTAACTGGCCAAAACCTGCTTCCTATACCTCCAGCAATTATTAAAACGTAATTATTTTTATGCATATTATTTATTCTTTTAAAACTAATACTTCTGCATGGGGACTAAATAAAAAAATTTTACCACTTTTCAATTCTAGACATTCGTACCTCTTTTGTCTTTTTTTAATTTTTTTAAATTTCCTTCCATTATCTAAAATAAATATAGTTCCATTAATTAATTCAAAGATAAAAACCTTATCTGACTTAATATCATACTTTTTTAATTCTAAAGTAAGGTTAAAATCAGAATCACTGCTAGCTTTTGGATTTTTCATATGATTAGCAAGAAGAGACAATAATTTATCAGGAAAAATTAAAGGATTTAATAAAGGAAGCATATTTTTTTTGTATGTTCTTTTCCATTCAATTCCATGAGGCTTTATTTTATATCCATAATCATTAAAAGCAATATAATGAGATAATTCGTGAATTAATGTAATTAAAAATCGATATTTATTTTGAGAATTATTTATTGTGATTTCGTGACTTCCATCTTTTTTAATTTTAAAATCTCCATGTTTAGATTTACGCTTCTTTACTATCTTAATATTAACGTTCCATTTCAAAAGATATGAATTAACAATTTCAACTGAGGAGATAGGAATAGCTTCTTTAATTAAAATCATAAAAAAGTTATGGAGTACTTAAAGAAACTGAAAGAACTTTACCATTATACAGATTGTGTCCATTTAAGGAGAATTCTAAAAGATATGAGGCAAATTCTCCAGGAGAAACATTAGCTTTATAACCAGGAAAAGCCTTATTAAGCATTTCTGTCTGAACAGATCCAATAGCAAGAGCATTAAATGCTGGACCTGAATCTTTAAATTCTTCTGCTAAAAGTTCAGTCAATCCAATAACTGCAGCCTTACTACTACTATAAGCACTTAAACCAGAAAACTTTTGACTCCCTTGAACTCCGCCTATACTTGAAATATTAACTACATGTCCATTTTTTTTAATAAATGGTAATATTAATCTTGTTATTTCTGATAGTCCAAAAACATTTACTCTATAAACTTTTTCAAAAACATCAAAACCAGATCTTGAAAAAGGCATCTTTTCAAGTAACCCAGCATTATTAATAAGTACATCAATTGTTATAGAATTCTTCTTTATTTTTTTAATAAAATCTTTAATTGATTTTTTATCAGAAAGATCAACTGAAAATGGCTTAATATTCTTGATATTATTTAATTCTGAAATATTTCTTGAAATAGCGATAACTTTATTTCCTTTTTTAGCTGCTAATATTGCTGTTTCTCTTCCAATTCCACTACTTGAACCTGTTATTAAAATAGTTTTCATCTCTCAATATTGCACTTAATTCTTTTTTATTAAAATATTAATTATAACAAAATAGTAGCAGGATTTTCAACAAACAATTTTAAAGTTTCTAAAAATCTTGATCCAGTTGCACCATCTACGGATCGATGATCACAGGCTAAAGTTAATTTCATTGTATTTCCAATTACTATTTCACCTTCTTTAACAACAGGTTTTTTCATTATAGATCCAACAGATAGAATAGCAGAATTTGGCTGATTAATTATAGAGGTAAACTCTTTTATACCAAACATGCCAAGATTAGAAATAGTAAAAGTACTTCCCTCAATTTCAGATTGCGTTAATTTTTTTTCTCTAGCTCTAGAGGCAAAGTCTTTAACTTTAATCCCAATTTGAGATATATTTTCCTGATCAGCAAAACGAAGTACTGGAACTACTAATCCTTCAGAAACAGCAACAGCTACTCCCATATGAACATGATTATGATGGACAATTTTATCATCATACCATGTTGAATTTACATCCGGATGCTTAGCTAAAGACAAAGCTGTTGCCTTAATTAAAATATCATTAAATGAAATCTTATTTTCAGAAAAAGAATTAAGTTGATTTCTAAAAGAAATGCAATTATCCATATCAAACTCAACAGACAAATAATAATGAGGAGCAGTAAATTTAGATGAAGATAGCCTTTTAGCAATAGTTTTACGCATTTGACTATTAGAAATCTCCTTTATTGATTCAATTTGAGATTTACTTATATCCGTAGGTTTATATTGAAAATTCACTATATCTCTTTTAATTACTCTACCCCCATCTCCTGAACCTTTAATTAAATTAATGTCTAGACCTTTTTCTTTAGCTATTTTTTTAGCTAAAGGAGATGCTAATTTTCGTTGATTTGAAATGCTGGTTTTGGCCTCTTGATTTATTTTTTCTTTTTTTTCAACAGAATTAAAATCATTGTCGGAAGAAGTAATTTCATTTTCTTTAATTAAAGTTTCAACTTGGATTTCTTTCGGATCTATTTCACTTTTTTGAGAAATTGAATCAATACTGGGCTGAGCAGTTAAAACTCCTGCAAAATCAGCTCCTTTTTCACCTATTATAGCTAAAATAGTATCTACTGGACCAGATTCTCCTTCATTAATTCCAATATGAAGTAAAATTCCAGAATTAAAAGACTCAAATTCCATTGTAGCTTTGTCTGTTTCAATTTCAGCCAATATATCACCTTCATTAACTTTTTCTCCAATTTTCTTAAACCATTTAACAACAGTGCCTTTTTCCATTGTATCACTTAAACGAGGCATATTAATTACTTCAAATTTATTTGAACTTTCAGAATTTGATACAGGCATTTTTATATTCTTGCTCTCATCAAGGACCTCAATATTTTCTTTTTTACCAGAAATTAAAGAGGATACATCTTCATCTTTATCTCCAATAATAGCTAATAAACTATCTACTAGAGCAGATTCTCCTTCATTAATTCCAATATGAAGTAAAATTCCAGAATTAAAAGACTCAAATTCCATTGTAGCTTTGTCTGTTTCAATTTCAGCCAATATATCGCCTTCATTAACTTTATCTCCAGTTTTTTTAAACCATTTGACAACAGTTCCTTCTTCCATAGTATCACTTAAACGAGGCATATTAATTATTTCGGCCATAATTAACTCAATTTATGTTTTAAAAAAGGATAATTCTCTTGTTCATATACTGCATCGTACATTACCCTTTTTTCAGGATATGGTGATTCTTCTGCAAACTTTTCACACTCCTGAACTTTAGTCTTAATCTTTGCCTCAATCTTCTCTAAATTTTTTATAGTAGAAAATTTTTTCTTGAGAATAATTTCTTTAACCTGAGAAATTGGGTCAATTTTTTTATATTCTTCAACTTCTTTTTTTGTTCTATAATGTTGAGCATCAGACATAGAATGGCCTCTATATCTATAAGTTTTCATTTCTAAAAAAGATGGGCCTTTATTAGATCTTGCATGAGAAATAGCTTTATACAAAGCCTTTGAAACTAATTCGGGATTCATCCCATCTACTGCTCCACAGGGCATTTCATATCCGAGTCCCAATTTCCATATTTCTTGATGACTTGCAGTTCTAGCTACAGATGTTCCCATAGCATATCCATTATTTTCCACAATAAAAACCACGGGTAACTCCCATAAAGTAGATAAATTTAAAGTTTCATGAAGTGATCCTTGTCTTACAGCTCCATCACCCATAAAACACAAAGTAACGGAATCTCTTTCAAAATATTTATCTCCAAAAGCCATTCCAGCTCCAAGCGGAATTTGACCACCCACAATTCCATGTCCACCATGAAATCTATGTTTTTTAGAAAAAATATGCATCGATCCTCCTAAACCACCAGAAGTGCCAGTAGCTTTTCCATATAATTCTGCCATTACCCTTTTCGGATCAACACCCATCCCAATAGGTTGAACATGATTTCTATATGCAGTTATCATTCTATCCTTTTTCAGATCCATTGCATGAAGAGCCCCAGCTAATACGGCTTCTTGACCATTATATAAGTGAAGAAATCCTCTTACTTTTTGCTGGATATAAACTGCAGCAAGTTTATCTTCAAACTTTCTCCAAAAAAGCATATTTTCATACCAATCTAAATAAGTTTCTTTCGTTATTTTTTTCATAAAAACTTATTAATAATAATTCATGACTTACACTCTCAAAAATAATACTAATTTTAAACATTACTGTTCCTCAATTAAAGATTTTTCTCCTATATCAAAAGAAACTGAAAACCTTAAAGTATTTTCAAGTGGATTTCTTATTTTAGAAGTAGAAAACAAATACGAAATATCTATTTGTGAAAATTTCAATGAGAATCCTGTACCTAAAGTAAAAAACCTTCTAGACCCTTTATCTAAACTTTCATTAAAATAACCTGATCTTAATAAGAATGAATTTTGAAAAGAGTATTCTAAACCTAATGCATAAGTAATCTCTTTAAGTTCTTCTTTTAATCCGTCTGGAGCATCATTAAATGAATTAATGATACCTTTTAGAAAATTAATGTCGGGTTGACGGTAATTTATAAATTTGTTTTTGTCATCATAAAAAGCGATTGGAGATGGAACTAAAAGCTTATTAAATTCTATATTAAATGTTAAACTATTATCTGAATCAAAGCTGCTAGTGATTCCAGATCCGATTTTTAAATTCGTTGGAATGAAATTCATTTGTCCTCCCTCATCGTATTTAAGTCTAGGCCCAATATTTGAAACATTAAACCCTATTCTAAGAATTGAAGGATTATTAATAAAATTAAAACTATTACTCCTGTAAAATCCTGTTATATCAATTCCCACGCTTGATGCTGAAGAAGCATCCATATCAGTAGATATTTTTAAATCAGAGTAAATGAATCTCCCTGAAACTGCCATTGAAAATTTCTTACTAAGCATTAATGAATATGAAATATCAAAAGTTAATTCATTCGGCCTTTGTAATCCTTGATCAACAATAGTTCCACCTACAAGTTCATTGAATTGAATGTCTCCAAGACTAAAATATTTTAAACTAGAACCCCAAGAACTCCTATCTGATGAACGTTTAAAAAAAGTTATGTTGGCAAGAAAAATATCATCAACAAGTTTACTTAAATATGGAGTATAACTTATTCCTAATCCAGATTTTGTTTCTAAAAAAACATATTTTGCAGGATTCCACTGTTGAGAATAAGCATCTGCTGAAGAAGCAACACCAAGATCTCCCATTCCAGCAGCTCTAGCATCAGGTGTAATTAACAAAAATGGGACTCCAGTTGTTATTACTCTCTCTTGAGAAAAAACAAGTTGGACTATCATATAAATTAATAGAAACAATATATTTATTTTGCCCATTTTAATAATTTGAAACATTTTATAAAGTAATACTATAACGGTTATTAATAATAATTCTTGTGAACTTGTTAATATATAATTATAATAAATTGCAAAATCATTCGTTAATCTAAGTATGTGAATTAAGTTATATTCAAAAATTTAGAGCAATATTTTGTATATTGCACCTAAGTTTTTAAAAAATTGAATAAATACTATTCTTAAATTATGAAACTTGACTTTTTAAAAATAAAAGCTTTAACAATAATACTTTCGTTACTAATTGTTTTTGCATGTGGAAAAAATAATCAATCTAGGGGAACTGGATGGAGTATTAATTCTAAAAAGGGTGGTTTCCAATACAACATTGAATTTGAAGATCAAGAAACAGGTCCGGGATTAGTTTTTATTGAAGGTGGCACATATACTAAAGGTAGAGTCAAAGACGATGTTCTTCATGATTGGAATAACTCTCCTAATCGTCAACATGTTATGTCATTCTATATTGATGAAACTGAAGTGACCAATATAATGTATCTTGAATATCTTGATTGGCTTAAAGCAGTTTTCCCTCAAGATCAAAAAGATTATAAACAACTTTATACAGGAGCACTTCCTGATACTTTGGTATGGAGAAATCAACTTGGGTATGTTGAAGAATTAACCACAAACTATTTAAGACATCCAGCATATGCTGAATATCCAGTTGTTGGAGTGAATTGGCTCCAAGCTGTCCAATTTCTTGAGTGGCGAACTGATAGAGTTAATGAGTTAATTTTAGAAAGAGAATCATTTGTCCAAAAAGATGTTAGATTTACCTCTGATGTGGAAAATGGACAAGTTGATCCTTCAAGTACTTTTAATACCCAAACATACCTTAAAAGACCTGAGACTACTTATGGTGGGAAAATTGATTCAATTGCTGGTAAAAGAGGTAAAAAAAATGATTCAATAAACGTATATGCTGGAATAGATAAAGGTATACTTTTACCCTCTTATCGGCTGCCAACAGAATCTGAATGGGAATATGCTGCATTAGCATTAGTTGGTGATAGAGAATATAATGCATATAGAGGTAAAAAGAAATATCCTTGGTCTGGAGAATATACTCGTTCGGAACAAAGAAGAACTGAAGGTGACCAATTAGCTAACTTTAAATTAGGTAAAGGAGATTATGGTGGTATAGCAGGTTGGTCAGATGATGGTGCTGATATAACAATTCAAGTTAAATCATATCCTCCTAATGATTTTGGAGTTTATGATATGGCTGGAAATGTTTCTGAATGGGTGGCAGACGTTTATAGACCTATAATAGATGATGAAGCTAGTGACTTTAATTACTTTAGAGGAAATGTATATCTTAAAAATGTTATAGGAGAAGATGGTAAAGCCCAAATAATTTCACCCGATCAATTAGTTTACGATACCCTTCCAAATGGAAAAGTTTTAATTAAAAGACTTCCGGGAGAACTTCAAAAACAAGAAATTGATGAAGAAGAAACGTTTTTAAGACAAAATTTCACTGAAAGTGATAATCGAAATTATAGAGATGGTGATGTTGAATCTACAAGATTATTTGGAACAGCTGGAAATGAAGAAGTTACTGAGAACCAGAGACCTGAATCTACAAAAATGTATGATGCTCCAACTCATCCAAAAGTAGAAATTGATGAAGAAGGAAATATTGTGAGGTCAAAAGATAAATCTGGAGCAAGAACATCATTAATTACTGATGAAGTTAGAGTTTACAAAGGTGGATCATGGAAAGATAGAGCTTATTGGTTAGATCCTGCACAAAGAAGATATCTTCCTCAATATATAGCAACTGATAATATTGGTTTTAGAGGAGCTATGTCAAGATTAGGTTCAAAAAGTAGATCTAAAAAAACTGCTCGACATAAAAGAAAAAGTTAAATTACTCCAAAGGCATTTTAAAAATGCCTTTTTTTATTTTTATGGATATTGAAAAACTTTACACTGCTTATTTAAATAGCTCAAAAGTTTGCACTGATACTAGAAAAATTTCTAAAGGTGTTATTTTCTTCTGCATAAAAGGCCCAAAATACGATGGGAATAAATTTGCTTTAGAAGCTTTTGATTCTGGAGCAAAATATATCGTGGTTGATAATCCAAAATATTTTGTTAAAAATTCAAAATTTTTCCTTGTTAATAATAGTATCTCAACTATACAAGATCTTGCAATTTACCATAGGTCAAAAATCAAAACTAAAGTTATTGCTATTACCGGCTCAAATGGTAAAACTACCACAAAAGAATTATTACTTTCTGTCTTATCAATAAAATATGATACAATTGCAACAAAAAAAAATTTAAATAATCACATAGGAGTTCCTCTAACAATTTTAAATTTTAAAAATACTACTGAATTTGGAATAGTGGAAATGGGCGCAAATCATCTGGGAGAAATTAATTTATTATGTAAAATAGCAGACCCAAACTTTGGTTATATAACCAATTTCGGTAAAGCTCATTTAGAAGGTTTTGGAAGTTTTGATTCTATCATTAAAGGAAAGTCAGAACTCTATGAATATATTATAAGAAAAAATGGAACAATATTTATTAATGGAGATGATAAGCATCAAATTAAATATCAAAAAAAATCAAATTCATACACTTTCAGCAAAGAAGGTTCTTCTGATTTAAAAATTTCTCAGATAAATTTTAAAAATAAATTCATAAATGCATATTTTAAAAAAACCGAAATTAAGAGTAATCTAATAGGCGACTATAATTTCTCAAATATCTCTTCTGCTATAGCAATTGGAACTTTTTTTAATCTAAATATAGATGAAATTTCAATTGGAATTAAAAACTACTTGCCATTAAATAATAGATCCCAATGGGTAAATAAAGGCTCAAATACTATATTAATGGATGCATATAATGCGAATCCTTCAAGTATGAGGTTTTCTCTAGTTAGTTTTATGAAAAATACAAATTCTAAAAAAAGAGTTATTATTTTAGGAGACATGTTAGAGCTAGGAGATTATTCAAAAAAAGAGCATCAAAATTTAATAGATTTTATTTCCGATTTTGAAATTGAAAAATTAATATTAATTGGAGAAAAATTTTTCAATAGCAAAATTAAGATAAAGAATATTTATAAATTTAAAACAATCATTGAGGCTTCTGAATTCATAAAAAAGATAAAATTCAATAATACTAATATTTTCTTAAAAGGATCAAGAGGCTTAGCACTAGAAAATATTTTAAAATTTATAAATTAAATTAACACTTAATAATTATAGTAAAAATCTATTTATTTTTGTTTATTTAATAAATTTTTCTGATGCCTTTATTGACTGTTTCTTTAGGAATTGTAATTCTATTTTTATTAATAATCTTCTTTAGATTAAATGCATTTATTTCATTTATAATTGTTTCTCTTTTTATTGGCTTTTGCCAAGGAATGGATTTAAGTCTAATAGTAACTTCTATCGAAAAAGGAATTGGAAATACTTTAGGTTTTTTAGTTATGATTCTTGGACTTGGTGCAATGCTGGGTAAACAAGTTGCTGATAGTGGGGCTGCTCAAAAAATAACAATTGGTCTTGTTGATGTTTTTGGAATAAAAAACACCAAATGGGCAGTTATGACTACTGGATTCATAGTTGGGATAACAATGTTCTATTCCGTTGGTTTTGTTATTTTAGTCCCTCTTGTTTTTACTGTAGCTGCTTCAACTGGAATACCATTGATTTCAATAGCACTACCAATGTTAGCTGCACTTTCAGTTACACATGGATACCTTCCGCCTCATCCTGCTCCAACTGCTCTTGCAGTTATGTTTAATGCAGACATAGGTAAAACACTTATTTATGGCTTTATTGTTGCAATTCCAGCTATTATAATTTCTGGTCCAATATTAACAAAATTCATTAAAAAGGTTAAAGCTAAACCATTAAAAGAATTTATAGCTGTGAAATCATTTAAAGAATCTGAACTTCCAAGTATGAGGATAAGTTTATTTACTGCATTATTACCTGTTCTATTAATTGGTTTATCAACAATAATAATTGAAATAATTGATGAAAATAATACATCCTTTGAAATAATTAAATTTTTAGGGAATCCTGTAATTGCTTTATTAATTTCTGTACTATTTAGTATATACTCATTAGGGATTTTAAGAGGAAAAGAAATGAAAGAAATAATGCTTACTTTCTCAAATTCAATAACTGGAATAACAATGGTATTACTTATTATTGCTGGCGCTGGAGGATTAAAACAAATCTTAATTGATAGTGGAGTTAGCGATTATATTGGAACTCTATTACAATTCTCAAACATTTCTCCATTAATTCTTGGTTGGTTGATAGCAACATTAATTAGGGTATGTGTAGGTTCAGCTACGGTTGCAGGATTAACCACTGCAGGAATTCTACTTCCAATAGTTCAAATTGGTCAAGTTAATCCAGAATTAATGGTTTTAGCTATTGGATCAGGGAGCTTAATGCTTTCACATGTTAATGATAGTGGTTTTTGGTTATTTAAAGAATATTTTAATTTATCAATAAAGGATACTTTATTAACGTGGACTATTATGGAAACTACAATTGGAATTTCAGGATTAATCGGAGTGTTATTATTAAACAATATTATTTAATGAAATGAAAACAAAAATATCTGAAAAAATAAAAAATTTAGGAATTAAACTTCCCCCAGCTCCAAAACCAGTTGGAATATATAAACCATTACTAGTGATGGATAACATTCTTTATATTTCTGGGCAAGGGCCTATAAATAATGATGGTTCATTAATTAAAGGAAAAGTTGGATTAGATTTAAATAAAGTAGATGGCAAAAAAGCTGCTAGACAAGTTGGTCTGACAATGTTATCAACGATAATTAATAATTTCGAAATTAATAAAATTAAAAGAATAATTAAGGTTTTAGGCATGGTTAATTCAACTCCGAAATTTGAAGATCATCCATATGTAATTAATGGGTTCAGTGAATTAATGGTAGAAGTTTTTGGAGATAAAATGGGAATTGGTGTTAGAAGTGCTGTTGGTATGAATTTACCTCAAAATATAGCAGTTGAAATAGAGGCGCATTTTGAAATTCAGGTTTAAATTAAATTATGGAAGATTGGTATAAAATATTTGACGAAAATACTGTTACTACCCCAGGGTTATTAATTTCTAAAAAAAATATTGATTACAATATTAAACAAATGATTAAAATCTCTGGTGATGTAAATAGACTTTGGCCCCATATTAAAACGCATAAAATGCCTTCAATAATTGAAATGCAAAAAAAATCAGGAATCAAAAAATTCAAATGCTCAACCATAGGAGAATTAAAGTTGCTTACTAAGCAATCAAATTTAGATCATATTTTATTAGCCATTCAACCCACAAAAGAAAAGTTAAAACTATTTTTAAAAATTCAAAAAAATAATCCTAAAATAAAATTCTCTACTTTAGTTGATAATCCTGAATCACTAATTCTTTTTTCAAAAGAAGCAAAAAAGCATAATTTAGCAATAAACCTTTGGATAGATATTAATAATGGGATGGATAGAACAGGAATTATTCCTAATGATAAATCATTTTCTCTTTTTATTAAAATATTAGAAAGCCCAAATACAAATTTTTTAGGATTGCATGTCTATGATGGTAATATCAGAAATGAGTCTGAAAAAGAAAGAAAAGAAAAAAGTGATTTACAATTTCAACCTGTTATAAAACTTAAAAAGAAAATTGAAGACAAACTTGCTAAGTCAATTGATATAGTCGCTGGAGGATCTCCAACTTTTTTACCTCATTCATATAGAAAAAATGTTTTTCTTAGTCCTGGGACTACTCTTTTATGGGACTTTTCTTATAAATCTATTTGGCCAGAATCACCTTTTAAAATTGCAGCAATAATAGTAACAAGAATAATTAGTAAACCAAATAATAATTTACTTTGTTTTGATCTTGGCCACAAAGCTATTGCTTCAGAAATGCCTTTACCTCGAGTAGTTGTTATGGGAATAGAAGATGGAAAACATATTAGTCAAAGTGAAGAACATCTTGTAATAGAAACAAAGCATACAAATAAGTATAATTTAGGAGATATATGCTATGCTATTCCTTATCATATTTGTCCAACTGTTATAAAATATAATTTAGCTCAAGTTGTCGATAATAATAAAATTATAGAACTTTGGAATATAAGTGCTAGAGATTATCTAATTCAATAATAATGAAATTTATACTAGATGCTCATCTTGATCTTGCAATGAATGCATTAGAATGGAATAGAGATTTAACAAAATCTATCTCTAGTATTAACCATTTAGAAAAGAATCTTAAAGACAAGCCTGATAGAGGAAATGCTACTGTTTCATTAGAAGAATTAAGAAAAGGGAATATTGGTTTTTGTGTTTCAACTTTAATTGCAAGATTTGTGAAACCATCAAATAAGTTGCCGGGTTGGAATTCCCCTGAACAGGCATGGGCACAAATTCAAGGGCAATTAGCATGGTATAATGTGATGGAAAAATCTGGTGAAATGATTCAAATAATTAATTCTAAAGAGCTAAAAAATCATTTAAAACTATGGGAAAATAAAACTGATAATAAAAAAAAGCCCATAGGATATTTACTTAGTCTTGAAGGAGCAGATTCAATAATAAAGATTGAATATTTAGAAAAATTATATAATCAAGGACTAAGAGCTATTGGACCAGCTCATTATGGTCCTGGAACATATGCCCATGGAACAAATTCAAAAGGAGGGATAGGAATAAAAGGAAGAGAATTATTAAATAAAATCGATGAACTAAATCTAATTTTAGATGTAACTCATCTTTGTGATCTGAGTTTTTGGGAAACGATAAATTTTTATAAAGGTAAACTATGGGCTAGTCATAGTAATTGCAGATCAATAGTTCCAAATGAAAGACAATTTACTGATGAACAAATTAATGAAATAATATCAAGAGGAGGAATTATAGGTATGGCCTTAGATGCTTGGATGATGATCCCAAATTGGAAAAAAGGAATTTCATCACCAAAAAAAAGTGGATTGATACTTGATAAAATCATTGACCATATTGATCATATTTGTCAATTAACTGGTAATTCAAATCACGTTGGTATTGGAAGTGATCTTGATGGGGGATTTGGAAAAGAACAATGTCCATCTGATCTAAATTCTATTGCTGATCTTCAAAAAATTGATAAATTGCTTACTAATAGAGGCTATAAAAAATTAGATATTGAAAAAATATTAAGTAAAAACTTTATCAATTTTATATCTTCAGTTCTAAATTGAAAAATCATAAACAATGATTAATTATTTTATTTACTTTCTATTAATTATTTTTTATGAAAAAAGATCTTTTTAAAGAATTTATTGATAAAAATAAACTTCAACAAGTTCCTAATCATAATTATTGGGCTGACTATAGTCATCGGATTAAAATAGCGCCTATTTATGAAAATCCTGGAGAAAAATATTTAAATTCTCTAACAGTTTTTTCTGAAAAACCATGGAAAATTGGATATACTATAGACACTGAAGATATTAATTTTGCTTTAGAAAGAGCAAAAAAATGTATTTCACTAGGCGTAAATCTTTTAACATTTAAATTAAATACTGAAAAAGATTTAGAATATATAAAACATAAAAAATTTTTAAACAAAACCAATGTTTGTTATGTTTTTCAAAATAATTTTAATATCACAAATCAAAAAAATAATAAAAAGAATCTTCTTTGTTACGATGTTTTAAACCATCTAATGAAAACTGGAAATTGGATAAAATCTAAAAAAAAAGATTTAGATTTTTGGAAAAATAATATTACAAATAATAATCAGACTATATTTATTGATGCTAGAACTTATCAAAATTCAGGTGCAAATATAATTGATGAATTGTCCTTCACATTAAACCATTTAAATGAATACTTAAACCTTTTACGCTCTGATTTAACAAAAAAGAAGCACTATAAAGTGATTATAAATATTTCCATTGGTAATAATTATTTTTTTGAAATTGCAAAACTTCAAGTTCTTAGAATTCTATTTTTTACTATTTCTAAAAAATACAAGCTAAATCTTTCACCAGTAATAATTTCTGAACCAAGTAAAAGGTACATGACTATTTTTGACTATAACAATA
>CABXRK010000010.1 GCA_902514625.1 uncultured Bacteroidota bacterium | reverse complement strand
TACATTTACATTGAATACAAGTACCACCCCCACCACAAGCAGAAGGAAGAAAAATCTTATTATTACCTAGGGTATTTAATAAGGTACCTCCTGATGAAACATCAATACTTTTTTCTCCATTAATTTTTATCGCTACCGGACCTGATGGTAATAGTTTTGATTTAGCTATTAGTAACATTCCAACTAAAAGAAAAATTATTCCTAAAAAAACGGTAATGCTAGTTAAAATTAAAATATAATCCATAAATATCAATTATTACAATTTAATTCCCATAAAGCTCATGAAGCCTATAGCCATTAGACCAGTAATTATAAAAGTAATTCCTAAACCTCTAAGAGGGCCAGGAATATTAGAATAAGTGATTTTCTCTCTAATTGCTGCTATAGCAACAATTGCGAGAAACCATCCAATGCCAGATCCAAACCCATAAATACTTGATTCTAGAATACCAGAAAAATCTTTTTGTTGCATAAAAAGAGATCCTCCTAAAATTGCACAATTAACAGCTATTAATGGCAAAAATATTCCTAGTGCTCCATATAGCTCAGGTGAAAACTTTTCAACTATCATTTCAACTAATTGTACCATAGATGCAATTACTGCAATAAACATTATAAAACTCAAAAAACTTAAATCTAAATATTCATATTCTGTCCCTAACCAACTTAATGATCCAGGTTGAAGTAAGTATTCATTTAATAAAAAATTTATCGGGACAGTAATAGTCAGAACAAATATCACCGCAAGACCAAGGCCATTAGCTGTTTTAACTGTTTTTGAAACTGCTAAATATGAGCACATGCCTAAAAAATAAGCAAAAATCATATTTTCTATAAAAATACTTTTTACAAATAAATTTAAATAGTCTTCCATAATTATCTATTTTTCTTCAATTAATTTTCTGTTTTTTGAACGTTGAATCCAAATTAATATACCTACAGTAATTAATGCCATAGGTGATAATAACATTAACCCATTATTTTCATAACCCATTTCGTAAAAAGCATCAGGGATAACTTTATATCCATATAAATTCCCTGAACCTAAAAGTTCTCTAAAAAATGCAACAATTATAAGAATAACTCCATAACCTGCAGCATTACCAACACCATCTAAAAATGATTTCCAAACTCCATTTCCCAATGCAAATGCTTCTAAACGTCCCATCACAATACAATTTGTAATTATTAGACCAATAAAAATTGAAAGCTCTTTATAAACATCATAAGCAAAAGCTTTTAAAACTTGATCAACAAGAGCTACAAGGGAAGCAACTACAACAAGTTGAACAATAATTCTAATTCTATTTGGAATTAAATTTCTTAAAATTGAAACGATAACATTACTAGCTCCCATAACCGCAATTACTGAAATAGTCATAACTATTGCAGGCTTAAGTTGCACAGTTATTGCTAATGCAGAACAAATACCTAAAACCTGAACAGTAATAGGGTTATTATCATCCATTGGATCACTAAGTAACGCTCTATTTTTTTTCGAAAAAAGAGCTTCCCTATCCTTGCTAAGGAAAAATAAAGAAGGTTTTAATCTATTATTTTCTTTTGACATATATTTTAATTTAAAGATATCATAATGCTATCTATTTCAAGATTTTGTTTTTTATTTAATTTGTTATTTTTCAAATAAATCATATAATTCGAAAGCCGTTCATATATCATATCAGATAAACCATCTCCTGTAATTGTTGCCCCAGAAATAGCGTCAACTTCATGATCTTGTTTGTCTAGTCCTTTTGGATCATTATTAACCTTAGAAACTGAAATTCCTACTAGAGAACCGTTAACATCAATAATCTTCTCCCCTTTAAAACTATCTTGAAACCATTCTTGAGTTATTTCAGCTCCAAGTCCAGCTGTTTCAGCTTTATGATCAAAAACAACTCCTTTAATAGTTTTCATATCTTCCTCTAAGGCTAAATATCCCCAAATTGCATCCCAAAGTCCCGAACCTCTTAAAGGAAAAATATAATACTTGAATTCTTTTACTGAAGCTACATATAATGGAAATCTTTGCATTTCAACAGGTTTTTTGATTTCTTTTTTTAGATCAATACTAAAAGCTTTGATTTTATCATCAGTTTTACCATCTTTTTTTAAAGTAATTTCTTCTATAATATGAATTTTATATAATTTTTCCGCTCCATCTCTATCAGTTAAGACCCCAATCGTAGATAAAATATTTTGCATTTTTTCTTTACGAACATTTTCATTTTGTTTTTCTTTAAGAACTGATGCTGTAAAAGCTAGAGTAGATGCAACAACTATTACCATAATTGTAGAAAATAAAAAAGTATAACTATTACTATCCCTGTCCATTTTTAAGAATTCTTAAGATTAGATAACTGCCAACGTTTTTTTCTTTTTTTAATGTTTTTCTCCACTATATAATGATCTATTGTCGGAGCAAAAACATTCATCAACAGAATTGCCAACATTACTCCTTCAGGGTAAGCAGGATTGAAGACCCTAATTAATATGCAAAAAACTCCAACAAGAATTCCATAAATCCACTTACCTGAATAAGTCTGAGCTGCTGAAACTGGGTCAGTAGCCATAAAAATAATCCCAAATGCAAAACCACCTACAGCCAAATGATTTATCCAAGAGAAACTCATTAGTTCATTAATTCCCCAAAAATTAAACAATATCGCTGTAATTGAAGCTCCAATTAAACCTCCAATAATTATTCTCCAACTTCCTACTCCTGTAAAAATTAAGATTAAACCCCCAATAATAATCCAAAAAGTAGACGTTTCAGCTATTGAACCAGGAATTGATCCATTAAACATTTCACTAAATGAATAATTAATTTCATTACCTGCAGCCAAGGACCCTAAAATAGTCTCCCCCGATATTGAATCTATATTTGAAGCTTCAGATACCCATACTTTATTTCCTGACATATAAGTTGGATATGCAAAAAACGCAAATGCCCTAGCAGTTAATGCAGGGTTTAAAATATTCATTCCTGTTCCACCGAAAGCTTCTTTAGCAATAAAAACAGCAAAAGCTACAGATAAAGCGACCATCCATAATGGAATATCAACTGGCATGATCATAGGAATCAAAAGACCAGTAACTAAATAGCCTTCATTTACTTCATGCCCTCTATATATAGCAAATCCAAATTCAATTGTTAAACCAACCACATATGAAACTATAATCATTGGAACAATTTTCCAAGTCCCATGTATAAAAGCATCTAAAAATGAGAATTTTTCCCCAAGTTGAATATAATGTTGAAAACCAGTATTATAAATCCCATAAAAAAGTGCTGGTAATAAAGCTATAATTACGGTTACCATAGTTCTTTTTAAATCAACAGCATCCCTTATGTGAGCTCCTGATTTTGTGGTATGGTTGGGAACAAATAATAATGTATCAAATGCATTTACTGCAGGAGCAAATTTTTCAAACTTCTGCCCTACTTCAAATGGCTTTCTAATTCTATCAACTAAATTTCTTAAAAAAATCATCCCACTTCTTTTATCATTAATTCTATCCCTTCTCTAATTATTTTTTGAGCCTCAATTTTAGAAGTAGAACCATAATCAATTAATCCAAAATCTTCGGGAATAACTTCATAAATACCTAAGGCTTCCATCCTCTCAACATCTTTATAAAGACATGCTTTGATTAATTGCATTGGAAAAATATCCATTGGAAAAACTTTTTCCATTTCACCAGTAACTACAAAGGCTCTCTCCTCTCCATTTAAATTTGTATTAACTATAAACTTTTTTCTCATAAAAAGCCAAGACAGAGATGTTTTATACATACTTGGAATATAATTGTTTACAAAAGGTAACCACCCCATAAATCTGTATTTATTTCCTTCAGGTATTATAATTAAAGAATTATTATAATAACTCATATAATTATCAGGACCTACAGTTATTCCTGATAAAATATCTCCACTGATATAACGATTATTATTTTTATAATTCACTTCAGAATGATCTAATAAATTACTTATTGATGAACCAATAATTGTTTTATAATATTGAGGTTTTTTAACAGAAGAGCCCGCAAGAGCAATAGTTCTTTTGGGAGAAAACTTTCCTGTTTTAAAAAAAATACCAATATTTACAACATCCTCCGGATTTACAGTCCATACTTTTTCGCTAATATTTATTGGATCAACATTATGAATATGTATACTTGTATTTCCTGCAGGATGAGGTCCATTGACAAATACTTTCTCTACATTTCTAATATCATTAAAAAAACCATTAAAAGAATCGTCTATTGCTAGATAAACTGATCCATTAGTAAGTCTATTTAAAATGTCAATTCCAATTTGAAAATCATTTTTATTATTTTTCAAAATAAAATCATAATCAACTGCTAAAGGGGAAGTGCTAAATGTTGAAATAAATATCGACTTCGGAGAATCTTCTGGTGATGCAATAATACCATAAGGTCTTTGCTTAATAAAAGGCCAACTACCACTTTTTAAAAGAAGCTCAATGATTTCTTTATCTTCTATACTTTCATGATTATAAGTTTGAAATTCTAAATAACTCTCCTTATTATCAGCATTAATTATTATTTCTAAAATCTTTCTTTTATAACCTCTATTTATTTTCGTTACTTTTCCAGAAACAGGAGATGAAAAAGAAATTCTTGGATTTATTTTAGAAAAAAACAATGGAGATCCAATTTTAACAAGACTACCTTCTTTGACTAATAGCTTTGGGTTTATTGTAAAAAAATCTGGAGGTTTAATAGCAAATGTTTTTGATTTAGGAAGATTAACTGAAATCCTATTTGCCTCTCCCTGAAGGTTTAAATTAAAACCTCGACGCACATAAATTTTTTTTTGCTTAGATCGCACTAATTTATAAATAAAAGTCTAGCAAATTTAATAATTAATGCCTATAAGCAAAAGAGGAATTAAGAGTTTTTTTATTTTTATTTTCATTCTAAATAAAAATTAAAGTGAAATTCCAGAAAATATGAAATATAATTATCTTTATTATATGAATTTTAAAAAAATATTAATCTTTCTTACGCTATTTTTATTCTTTCAAAAAATTTCATTTTCTCAATTAATAAATGAAATTGTTCCTCCAGGATATATTAAAACAATAATTTTTAAAGGATTAAATGAATCACATCAATTTCCTATTATAACGATAAATGAACCTCTAATATTATCCTTTGATGACCTTAGAGGCTCCGATGAGAATTACTATTATAAATTCTCTTACTATGATAACAATTGGATCCCCTCGAAACTTTTTAAAAATGAGTTTATTGATGGATTTGACAATCAAAGAATTACCGACATTACAAGTTCTTTTGGTACTAAGCAAATCTATTCACATTATGAAATAAAATTTCCAAATGAAAAAACTAGATTTTTAAAAAGCGGTAATTATAAAATTGGAATTTATGATCAAAATGATAATTTAATTTTTGAAAGAAAATTTTTGGTTTACGATAATAATACTATAGTTAATGCAACTGTCTCATCTAGTAGAGATCTTAAAAGATTTAAATCTCATCAAAGTATTCAATTTACTATTAAACCATTAGACATTTCAATTGAAAACCCATTAAATGAAATTAGTGTTGTAATTATTCAAAATTATCAATGGGACATAGTTATTAACAAATTGAAACCCCAATATATAATTAATAAAGAGTTACAATACAGATATGACATACCCTTGCAATTTGAAGGGGGAAATGAATATTATTTTTTTGACACAAAAAATATTTTAGCTGAATCTCAAAATATTAGTTATGTGAGTAACGAAGATCTGTATCAAACTTACTTGTATACTAATATAGAACGAAATTCATATCCATATAATTACAACCAAGACATAAACGGTGATTTTAAAATCTCTACAATCTCAGGAAACAATGAAAAAATTGAATCAGATTATTCAAAAGTACATTTCAGTCTTGCTAAAAGTGAAATTAGAAGAAACGAAGAAATATATGTTTATGGAAAATTTAATAACTATCTATTATCTAATGAGAATTTAATGACTTTTAATCCTAGTCTTGAAGTTTATGAAACTTCAATAATTTTAAAACAAGGATTTTACAATTATAAATACGTTAGTAAAACTTCAGAGAAATTATTAAAAAATGCTATTAGTGGTTCTCATTATAAAACTGAAAATAAATATCAAATATTTGTTTATTATAGACCTAAAGGCTCTATTTATGAATCTTTGATTGGATTTGGTGTTGTAAGTTCATTTAATCTAAATAATTCTAGCATTTTTTTAAAATAATTATAAAGGGAGGTAAACAACTTTTTTTGACTCAAAAAATGGATCATTAAAAAATCTAACAATCTTATATTGCTTTGCATTTTTAAAATTCTTTAGTTCATCTCTTAGATTTCCACCTTTTAAATATAAAATTCCATTTTTAATCTTATGATTATTAATTGGTCCAATATTATTTCTAACTAAAGGGACAAAATTATCCATTGCAGTTACAGCCCTACTCACAACAAAATCAACTTTATTTTTAAAATTCTTTACATTGATGTTATGAACCTCAACATTAGTTAGATTAATAGAATTTATAATGTTTTTTACTACTTTGGTTTTTTTTCCAATACTGTCTATAAGATAAAATTTTGTTTGAGGAAAAATTATTGCTAATGGAACGCCAGGAAAGCCTCCTCCAGTTCCAACATCTAAGACATTGCTGTTCTTTTTAAATTTAATAACCTTAGCAATTGAAAGTGAGTGAAGAACATGTTTTTTATAAAAATACTTTATATCATTTCTTGAAATTAAATTAATCTTTGAATTCCAGAATGAATAAATTGATTCAAGGGATTCAAGTTGCCTTAATTGAATTTCAGAAAGATCGTTGAAATATTGTTTTACAATTTGCAATAATACTGTTTTTATTCTTTTAATAAAATTATTAAAATTAACTAGAAAATTTTATTAAATATAAATCAAGTACATTATTTTCGCATTTTATAATGTTATTAAATATAATAATCTAATTAGTTTAAAAAATGAATCCAATTTCAAATCGAATAAATAATCTTCCTATATCAGCAACTCTTTCAATGGCTTCTAAAGCAAGAGAACTTAAAAATAAGGGAATCGACATAATTAGTTTAAGTCTTGGTGAACCTGATTTCAATACACCAGAATTTATTAAAAAAGCCGCTATAAAAGCTGTAAATGATAACTATAATTCATACACACCTGTAGATGGATATTTAGAACTTAAAAAAGCCATATCAAAAAAATTTAAAAGGGATAATAATCTCATTTATTCTCCTTCACAAATTGTTGTCTCTACTGGAGCTAAACAATCTATTGCTAATGTTTGCATGGTTTTACTTAATCCAGATGACGAAGTTATTCTTCCTGCTCCATATTGGGTGAGCTATTCAGCTATTTCTAAATTAGCTGAAGCAAAACCTGTAGTTATACCGACTTCTATAAAAAATAATTTTAAAATTACACCTAAAGACTTGGAGAAAGCAATAACTCCAAAAACAAAACTGATAATCTTCAATTCACCTAATAACCCTAGTGGAATAGTATATTCAGAAAATGAGTACAGAGCCCTAGGTGAAATTTTAAAAAAATATCCTTATATATATATAATTTCTGATGAAATATATGAACACATAAATTATGGTAATCCTATTTTTAGTTTTGCTTCAATCAAAGAGTTATATAATAGAACTATTACCATTAATGGGGTTGCGAAAGCATTTGCAATGACTGGATGGAGAATAGGCTATATTGGAGCAGAGGAATGGATAGCAAAAGCTTGTAATAAATTGCAAGGTCAAACTACAAGTGGAGCAAATTGCATTGCTCAAAGAGCAACAATAAGTGCACTTAATGCTCCTATTCAAGAAATAGAATACATGATTTCTGAATTTAAAAATAGAAGAAATTTAATCATTAAATTATTTTCAAAAATTAAAGGCTTTCAAGTAAATATTCCTAAAGGGGCATTTTATATTTTTCCTAATATTTCTGAATACTTTGGTAAAAGTATCAAAGGAAAAAAAATTAATGATGCTAATGACTTTTCATTATTTCTTCTGGAAAAAGCACACGTTGCAACTGTTAGTGGAGAAGCATTTGGGAACAAAAATTGTATAAGGATTTCTTATGCTGCTTCAGTTGAAGAAATTAAAAAAGCTGCAGAAAGAATTAAAAAGGCTGTGTTATAAAATAATTTACCACTGCATTATCTATGAATTAATTACTTTTTCTTGATGATTAATTGATTCTTGATGAATAGCTTTAAAAATCCTCAAAATAAATTCTTCCGTTAAGCCTTTTTCTTTACCTTCTAAAATCATTTTTTGAATGATTTTTTTCCATCTCTTACTCTGAAGAACAGCGACATTTTTAGATTTTTTAAGATTCCCTATTTCCTCAGAAATTTTCATTCTCTTTCCCAAAGAATCCAGCAAAGAATAATCAATAAGATCAATTTGTGTTCTGAAATTATCAATTTTATTTTTGTAATCTTCTTCTTGATTAGTCTCTTTTCTTATTTTCAATTCTTTCATTATTTCTATTAATCTTTTTGGAGTCACTTGCTGGTTTGCGTCACTCCAAGCTTTGTCAGGATTATGATGAGACTCAATCATTAAACCATCAAAGTTTAAATCTAATGCTGTTTGAGAAATATCAAAAATTAAATCTCTTCGACCTCCAATATGAGAAGGATCACAAATCATAGGAATATCAGGGAATTTATTTTGAACTTCAATAGCTATTTGCCATTCAGGAATATTTCTATATTTAGTTTTTTCATATGTAGAAAATCCTCGATGAATTAATCCTATTTTATTAATGTTAGACTTATATATTCTTTCAACCCCACCTAACCATAAAGACAAATCTGGATTAACGGGATTTTTAATTAAGACAATTTTTTCAGTTCCCTCTAGAGCTTCGGCAATTTCCTGAATTATAAATGGACTTACTGTTGATCTGGCTCCTATCCATAAAACATCAATATCATGATCCAAAGCTAATTTAACATGAGCTGCATTAGCTACTTCAGTAGCAATTAAAAGTCCTGTTTCTTCTTTGACTTTTTGCATCCACTTTAACCCAATTGATCCAACACCTTCAAACATGCCTGGTCTAGTTCTTGGCTTCCAAATACCTGCCCTATAAATACTTACATCACTATCTTTCAATTCATGAGCTATTTTTAAAACTTGCTCTTCAGTTTCAGCACTGCAAGGCCCTCCGATTACAAGAGGATGAGAAAGACCAAAATCTTTTAACCAATCTCTCATGTTTACATTATTTTCCATTTTTTATTTATTTTTATTTTTAACTATACCATTTAAAATATTTGTTAATTGATTTGTGAATTTTATTTCTTCACTAATATTTTTTTCATTATTGTTATTCAAATAATTTTTAAAATTTTCCAGATTACTTATATAAATATTTAAAGTTTTAATGATATTTTTTTTATTCTGAAGTAAAATTGGTGTCCACATCTCAGATGAACTTTTTGCAAGTCTAACTGTTGATTCAAATCCACTTCCAGCTAGATCCAAAATATTATTCGCAGTCTCAAAATCTAAAACAGTCTTACCCAACATAAATGAACTAATATGGGAAAGATGAGATACATAAGCCATATGATTATCATGTTCACTAGGAGTCATTTCTCTAATAATCATTCCTAATAATGAGAACTTTTCTAAAGCCAAATTTAAAAGATCTTTTCTGGTTTTATTTACTTCACATAAAATCTGTATCTTATTTTTAAACAATCCTAATACGGCAGCTTTAGAACCGGAAAATTCTGTTCCAGCTATAGGGTGAGTAGCCAAAAATTGATTTCTTTTAGGATGATTTTCAACTAAATCACATATTGTTTGCTTTGTAGACCCAACATCAAAAATCAAACACCTGTTATTTATTGAATCTAAAAGATTTAAAATTATTTTAAGAGAAATATCAACTGGAGTACTAAGAATAATAATATCTGCTTCATTAATATTATTTAGACTACCTACTTTATCAATTATTCCTCTTTTTATGGCAATTTTTAAATTTTCATTATCGTTATCAATTCCAATTACCTGATAATCTCCAAAATTCTTTAAGTCTAATACAAATGACCCTCCAATTAAACCAACTCCTATTATGTATAATTTCATTACTTTAACCTATTAATAGCTATTCTTATTTCTTCTTCTTTAACACATAATGAAAATCTGACATAACCCTCACCTTGACTGCCAAAAATTGTACCAGGGGCAATGAAAATATCAAACTTCTCTAATAGTTCATCTATGTATTCTTCAGCTTTAATTAATTTACCTGATAACTTAGCCCAAACAAACATACCTACACTTTTAGAATCAAAAGACAGGTTTAACAATTTACAAAGTTCAAAGACTAACTGTCTTCTCTTAAAATAAATTTCATTAATATCATCAAACCATTTATTTGGCAATTTTAATGCTTTAATTGCACCCTTTTGGATTCCATAAAACATTCCTGAGTCTATATTACTTTTTATTTTTAAAACAGCATTAATGTTTTCTGAATTACCTACTACCATACCAATTCTCCATCCAGAAAGATTATGAGATTTACTTAATGAATTCAACTCCATTAGTACGTCCATTGAATTACTAAATGACATAATACTATTTGGATTATCATTTAAAATAAAGCTATAAGGGTTATCATTCACTAAAAGAATTTTATTCTTCCTAGCCCAATTAATTAAATTGATCAAAATTTTTGAATTTATTTGAACTCCAGTTGGCATATGTGGATAATTTAACCACATAATTTTAACTCCTTCCAAATCAATAGAATTTAATTCTTTAATATCAGGCTGCCAATTATTTCTTAAATAAAGATTATAATAAACAGGTGTTGCTTCTAACAGTTTAGTTACAGAGCTATAAGTTGGATAACCTGGATTTGGAATTAAAACTTTATCTCCTTTATTGAGAAATGCTAAAGAAATATGCATTATTCCCTCTTTTGAACCTATCAAAGGTAAAATCTCTTTAGATGGGTCAAGTTTAAGATTATATTTATTTCTATAAAAATCACTCATAGCATTTCTTAACTCAGGTATTCCTTGATAACTCTGATACATATGAGCTTTTTCAAAAGTTAAACTTTCTTTTAGAGCATTAATTACACTTTCATGTGGTTTAATATCAGGGCTTCCAATCCCCATGTTAATTATAGGTCTACCCGATTTAATTAACCTTGAAACTTCTCTTAACTTTCTGGAAAAGTAATATTCTTTTACAGATAATAATCTATTAGATTTATCAATCATTATTTATTATTTAAATATTCACCAAGAATTTTAAATTCTTGAGCCGTAATTTCTAATATTGAACATGCCTTTTCATAATTTTGAAAAGAATCAAAAGTCAAATCAACAAAAAAAGCATACTTACCTGGTATATCAATTATTGGTAAAGATTGAATTTTAGTTAAATTCAATCTACAATCACTAAAAGTGTTGAGCACTGAAGCCAAACTCCCTCTTTTATGGTCTAAAATAAATTTTAATGATGATTTATTAATGGTATTCTTTGATATACTAGATTTATTTTTTTGAATTATAACAAATCTAGTTACATTCTTTTTAATTGTTTGAATGGAATTTGCCAAAATATTTAATCCAAAATATTTTGCAGCATTTTTACTTCCTATTGCACCAACGTTAATTAATTTTTCAGAAGAAATTCTTCTAGCAACTTCTGCAGTATCATCCGATTCAATTAAACTAATATGGTTATAATTATGAAAAAAATCTTTACATTGAAGTAAAGCCATCGGATGAGAATGAACCTCTTTTAAATTTGATATCTCTTGTCCTGAAATTGCCATCAGATTGTGATTTATATTTAAATTATACTCCCCTATAATTTGTAAATCAAATTTATCTATTAAAGCATAATTTGGCAATATAGAACCGGCAATTGAATTTTCAATAGCCATAACAGCTTGATCAGCATCACCCTTAACAATCTTCTCAACTAATTTGTCAAAGGTTAAACATTCAATTAAAGAAAACTTCTCATTGAAATAACGTACAGCCACCTCATGATGAAAAGAACCAATTATCCCCTGAATAGCAATTACTTTCTTCATAAAAAAAATTAAAAAAATTTTAACCAAAAAAAAAGTCCCGATAAAATTCAGGACTTAAAGATTATTATAATAATTACAATTACAGTATAGTCCTTCTTACTTCTAGATAATAGAAGTAAAAGAAACATGAACCATAATTGTTAAAATCTAACATTTCTAATTAAAATTTAATACAAAAATAACCTAGACAATGATATAAACAAACTTTTATTTATATTTTTTCACCATTTAATATTATCGTATATGAAATTTTAGCGGTCGATTCGAGGGTCTTTGAAACAGAACAATATTTATCAAAAGATAAACTAACAGCTTGTATTACTTTCTTCTTCGAAATATTTCCCTCAATAGAAACATGAATGTTTATATGAGAAAATAACGAAGGGATTTTTCCTTTTTCCCTTATGCCATTAACTTCCATCTTAAGTGAAGATATCTTTTTTTTTTGCTTCTTAAGAATGCTTACCACATCTATACTACTACATCCAGCAACTCCCATAAGTAATAACTCCATAGGACTAACTCCCATTACTTTCCCATTTAACTTAGATATATTATCTAATATCACACTATGTCCATTTTGATTTTTAACCTCAAAAACAAAATCATCATTAATTCTTTCTAAAAAAACTTTCATATTTAAATTTAAAAAATATCTTTAAGCAATTTAGAGATCTTTTCCGATTCCATAAGAAATGCATCATGACCATAATCTGAAACTACAATTTTGTGTTCTATTTTTACTCCAATAGAATCAGCAATTTTAATTGTTAAAAAATCTTCTTCAATTGGAAAAAAAAGATCACTATCAATTGAAATAATATGAATTTTAGAGTCAATTTTACTTAATATTTCCTCAATTGAACTTCCATATCTAGTTACATCAATAGATCCTAGAAGATGATTCATCATTTTATAAGCCTTCAATTCATACCTTTCTTTTAATTTATTTCCATGATGAATTAGCCAGGATTGGACATTAAACATCTCTTTTTCTTTATTAAAGGACCTGCTAAATCTTATTTTAAATGATTTTGGAGTTCTATAACATAACATTGCATGCATTCTCGCATCTTCAATCGGATTAGAAGAATTATCCAATATTTTTGACTGAATAGTTGTATTAGCTATCATCCAATCACTTGACTTCCAATCTCCAGCAACGGGAATCAAATTTTTTATTAATTTTGGATATAATGCAGCTAATTCCCATACAATTCCGGCTCCAATTGAACCTCCAATGGCAGCATACAAATTATTAATTTTAAGTTTTCTAAGAGCATAAAAAAAAATTTTAGCAATATCTCCAGTATTAAAATCTTTATAATTCTTAAACAAAACTCCATCATAGCCGTTTCCCGGAATATTAAAAGCAATTACAGCATATTTTTCTGTGTCAATTACCTTCCCCGAATCAATAATTTTACTCCACCATCCATTTTTACCAGAAACGTTAGAATTTCCAGTTAAAGGATGAATAACCAAAACTACTGGATTAGACTTAATTTTTTTTCCATAATGTTGATAAGTAACCTTGATCTCATCAATTATAGTAGATGAGTCAAGGTTAATTTTATCTATTTTCAGACTTTTAAGCTCTGACACTTATGATGAATTAAAATGTGGCCTTTAAATCCTCTTTAAGATCATCTAAGTTTTCTAAACCAACTGATAACCTAACTAAATCTTCAGTAACGCCTGTAGATTCTTGTGCCTCTTTACTTAATTGTGAATGTGTCGTGCTTGCAGGATGTATTATTAAAGATTTAGAATCACCTATATTAGCTAATAAAGAAAAAATCTTTGTCTTATCAGCAACTTTTTTTGCCGCTTCAAAGCCTCCTTTAAGTCCAAATGTGACAATCCCACTTTGACCATTAGGTAAATATTTCTTAGCTAATTTATTATATTTACTTGATTCTAAACCTGGATAGTTAACCCAAGAAACCTTATCTTGATTTTCTAACCATTTAGCTAGCTCAAGTGCATTTTTAGAGTGTTGCTCCATTCTTACAGATAATGTCTCCAATCCCTGTATAATCTGAAAACTATTATAAGGGCTAGGGGCAGCTCCTAAGTCTCTAAGCCCTTCAACTCTAACTCTAGCAATAAAAGCTGCTGGACCTAATGCTTCATGATAATTAAGGCCATGATAGCTTGGAGATGGTTCGGTAAATTCTGGAAATAAACCATTCCCATAATTAAATGTTCCAGCATCAATAATTATTCCACCTAAAGCAGTTCCATTTCCATTGATATACTTTGTCAATGAATGAATTACAATATTAGCTCCATATTCTATTGGTTTAAGCAAATAAGGAGAAGCAACTGTATTATCGACAATAAAAGGCACTTTTGCCTCTTTCGCAAAATCTCCTATAGACTTAAGATCTAGAACATCTAACTTTGGATTACCCAGAGATTCAGCAAAAAATGCTCTAGTATTATCTTTTACCGCAGATTTAAAATTTTCTGAATCATCAGGATCTACAAATGTTGTAGTTATTCCTAATCTAGGCAAAGTGTTACTCAACATATTATAAGTGCCTCCATAAAGACTATTTGAAGCTACAATATGATCTCCTGCTTTAAGCAGTATCAATAAAGTAGTTGCTATTGCTGAAGTTCCGGAAGCAGTAGCCACAGCAGCTATTCCTCCCTCTAAAGCGGCTAATCGTTGTTCCAAAATATCGTTTGTAGGGTTATTTAATCGGGTATAAATATATCCCGTCTCAGCTAAAGCAAATAAATTAGCTGCATGATCAGCATCATTAAAAACATATGATGTAGATTGGTATATAGGTACAGCTCTAGTACCTTCTGTTTTGCTTACATCATGTCCTGTATGTAAGGCATTTGTTTCAAATTTTTTGTTTTCCATTATTTTAATTTTTGTTTTCCATTATTTAAAGGTTTGAATTATTAATTCGACATAATCTAATTTCTCCCATGTAAATAATTCTACTTCTTTTGTTACTTTTCCACTATAGGGAGATTCGAATGTTTTTGTAATTATTTCTGATTCTCGACCCATATGTCCATATATTGACGTTTCGAAATATATTGGATTCCTTAATTTCAAACGTTTTTCAATTCCATAAGGTGTTAAATCAAAAATTTTATTAATTTTTTTTGCAATTTCATCATCATCAAAATTAACTTTTGATGTGCCAAAAGTGTTTACTAAAATAGAAGTTGGTTCGGGTATTCCAATAGCATAACTTATTTGGACTAATGCTTCGTCAGCTATTCCTGAAGCTACAATGTTTTTAGCAATATGTCTTGCTGCATAGGCTCCACTCCTATCAACTTTACTTGGATCTTTACCGCTAAATGCTCCCCCCCCGTGTGCTCCTTTCCCTCCATAAGTATCTACAATAATTTTTCTTCCTGTTAAACCAGTATCACCATGAGGCCCGCCAATAACAAACTTTCCTGTAGGATTAATAAAATATTTAATTGAATTATCAAATAAAAGTTTAATTCTATTAGGTAGAGTTTTAATTACTCTAGGCATTAAAATTGTAATAATATCAGATTTTATTTTAGATAGCATTTTAACTTCATCAGATTCAAAAGGATCATGTTGAGTTGAAATAACTACTGTATCAATTCTTAAAGGCTTACCTTCATCTGAATATTCAATAGTTACTTGAGATTTAGCATCAGGACGGAGATATTGAATTTGTTCATTTTCTCTTCTTAATTTAGACAATTCAATTAAAATTTTATGTGATAATTCTAATGCTAAAGGCATAAAGTTATCAGTTTCATTACAAGCGTATCCAAACATAATTCCTTGATCTCCTGCCCCTTGTAACTTTTTTTCGTCTTTATCTACACCTCTATTAATATCTTGTGATTGTTCATGGATTAATGAAATAACTCCACATGAATCTCCATTAAATTGATAATCAGCTTTAGTATAACCAATTTTATTTATAGTATCTCTAGCAATTTGTTGAACATCTATATATGTGTCACTTTTAACCTCCCCAGCCAAAACAGTCTGACCGGTTGTTACCAATGTTTCACAAGCAACTTTACTATTTGGATCAAAAGCTAAAAAATTATCAACTAAAGCATCACTTATTTGATCAGCAACCTTATCAGGATGTCCCTCACTT
Source organism: uncultured Bacteroidota bacterium (assembly GCA_902514625.1). Classification (GTDB taxonomy): domain Bacteria; phylum Bacteroidota; class Bacteroidia; order Flavobacteriales; family Flavobacteriaceae; genus TMED220. The sequence goes on along the minus strand of CABXRK010000010.1, from coordinate 32,983 downwards.
ACAGATTCAGAAGTAAAAAAATATGACATTTAAATTGTTTTAGCGGTTGGATTTGAATAACTCAATTCTAAAACAATTCTGCTTTAGCAATTTTTTATCGAGGTTGCAATCAGTCAAATCCTTCCTCATTTTAATACTGCAAATTTAAATCTTTTTTTAATTAATCAAATATTTTAAATAAAAAATTTAAAGATTAAATTATATTTTCATCTTAAAAAAAATACTTTTACATTAGATTTTCTTTAAATAAAGAATTATAATTTTAAGTGATTTTTAAAAATATTTAAAATGCATATAGCAATATCTGGAAACATTGGAGCCGGAAAGACAAGTCTAACTAAACTTCTTTCCAAACACTATAAATGGCAAGCACATTTTGAAGAAGTACTTGAAAACCCTTATCTAGATGATTTTTACAATCAAATGGAAAGATGGTCTTTCAATCTTCAAATTTATTTCTTAAATAGTAGATTTAGTCAGCTTATGGAAATTCAAAAAAGTGGGAAGAATATAATTCAAGATAGGAGCATTTATGAAGATGCATACATTTTCGCTCCTAACCTTCATTCAATGGGATTATTAACTAAAAGAGATTTTCAAAATTATAAATCATTGTTTGACCTTATGGAGTCGATGGTTACTGGTCCTGATTTAATGATTTATTTAAGAAGTAGTATTCCTAATTTAGTTAATCAAATTCATAAAAGAGGTAGAAAATACGAATCTACTATAAGTATAAATTATTTAAGTAGGTTAAACGAAAGATATGAAGCTTGGATTCAAAAATACAAAAAAGGAAAACTTTTAATAATAGAAGTAGATAAAATAAATTTTGTAGACCAAACGGAACACTTAGATTCTATAATTGATAAAATAGATCTAGAAATTAAAAGAATTCTAAAATAGGATTATTTAGTTTCAGACAAGAAATTAACTGAAAAAATATTACTTTTTTCTACGTCTTTTAATTCTTTAATAATTATCTCTGTTTTGCTATTAATTTTTGAACTCTGAACTGTTTCTATAGAATCATGAGAGCCTAATAAAGGGGCAATTACTAAACCAACTAAACAAGTTAATTTAATTAAAATATTCATTGATGGTCCTGAAGTATCCTTGAAAGGATCACCAACAGTATCTCCAGTTACTGCAGATTTATGAGCTTCAGATCCTTTAAAAGTCATTTTACCATTTATTTCAACACCAGCTTCAAAAGATTTTTTAGCATTATCCCAGGCTCCACCAGCATTATTTTGAAAAATTGCCCACATTACACCACTTACACAAACTCCTGCCATATAACCGCCTAAAGGTTCTGCGCCAAAAATCAATCCAATTAAAATAGGTGTAATAATTGTTATTAAACCGGGTAAAATCATCTCTTTTAATGCAGCTTTTGTCGAAATATCAACACATTTAGCATAATCAGGTGTACCTTCACCTTCCATTATTCCGGGAATTTCTTTAAACTGTCGGCGAACTTCTTCAACCATTTCCATAGCAGCTTTACCAACAGACTCCATTGCTAATGCAGAAAAAACTACAGGTATCATTCCTCCTACAAAAAGCATGGCTAAAACATCAGCTTTAAAAATATTAATCCCATCAATTCCTGTAAAAGTAACATATGCAGCAAATAAAGCTAATGCAGTTAATGCAGCAGATGCGATAGCAAATCCTTTACCAACTGCTGCAGTAGTATTCCCAACAGAATCAAGTATATCAGTACGTCCTCTAACTTCAGGATCTAATTCGCTCATTTCAGCAACTCCACCAGCATTATCAGCAATTGGACCAAAAGCATCAATAGCAAGCTGCATTGCTGTAGTCGCCATCATTGCAGATGCAGATATAGCAACTCCGTAAAATCCAGCAAGTAAATAAGAAGTATAAATAGCAGCAGAAAATAAAATAACAGATAAAAATGTTGATTTCATTCCAACGGCTAACCCCGCAATAATATTTGTTGCAGCACCAGTTGAACTATTTTTAACAATATCTAAAACTGGTTTTTTTCCTAAACTAGTATAATAAGCAGTAACAACTGATATTAAAGCACCAACTGATAAGCCAACACATGAAGCAAAAAAAACATTTATTGATGGTATTATTTTATAACCCTCTCCGAAAAAATTCATATTCATCTGTTTTGGCAACATCCACTGAATTAAAAAATATGTAGTAATTAATGTTAATAAAATTGAAATCCAATTTCCTAAATCAAGTGCAAATTGAACTTTAGACTCCTTTGCATTATTATTTTTAATTTTAACAAAAAAAGTCCCAATTATTGAAGCGAAAATGCCAATGCCAGCAATAACTATTGGTAAAAGAATAGGTCCCATGTTATCAAAAGAATCCTGAAATTCATTAGATAAAGACATGTCGTTTATCAAATAATTTCCTAAAACCATTGCAGCCAAAACAGTAGCAACATATGAACCAAATAAATCTGCTCCCATACCGGCAACATCTCCAACATTGTCTCCAACATTATCGGCAATAGTGGCAGGATTTCTTGGATCATCTTCAGGTATTCCAGCTTCCACTTTTCCGACTAAATCTGCTCCTACATCAGCAGCTTTAGTATAAATTCCACCACCGACCCTAGCAAATAATGCAATTGATTCAGCACCTAAAGAAAAGCCTGCTAAAGTTTCCAAAACTGTGGTCATTTCAACGTAAAAACTCATACCGCTGCCTAAAAACTGATTACAAAAAAACCAAAAAAGTGATGTTAATCCCAAAACAGCTAGTCCAGCTACACCAAGGCCCATTACTGTTCCTCCTCCAAAAGACACATTTAGAGCATCTGGTAGACTTGTTTTAGCTGCTTCGGCAGTTCTTGAATTTGCATCAGTAGCAATTCTCATTCCAATATTACCAGCCAATCCTGAAAAAAAAGCTCCAATAATAAATGCAGGCACAATCATCCAACTTGTTGTTTCAACATAAAGAGAAATCATAAATAAAGCTAACGAAGCAATTAATACAAAAATTAAAAGCAAACGATATTCAGCATTTAAAAAAGCTAAAGCTCCCGCCTTTATAGATTTAGAAATTTCTAACATTTTTTCACTTCCAGGATTTTGTTTACGGACCCAATTTGCTTTATAGGCCATAAATATTAATCCAATAAAAGAAAAAATAAGTGGAATATATATTGTATAAGTATTCATGAAAAAAAATATTTTGATTTGTTTTAGGGGGCAAAAATACTTAATCAACTATTAGTAAAAAAATTAAGTTGAGATAATTTTTTCTATTTACGATATAAAACTTTTTTTACAGATTTAATAACATCATTACTATTTGGCAACCACTCCTCTAAAAGAACAGGTGAAAAAGGAGCGGGAGTATCAGCAGTATTAATTTTTTCTATTGGAGCATCTAAATAATCAAAAATTTCATTTTGCACCTGATAAGAAATTTCTGTTGAAATATTACCAAAAGGCCAGGACTCTTCAAGAATTACTAAACGGTTTGTTTTTTTAACCGATTCAATAATAGTATTGTAGTCTAAAGGTCTAATAGTTCTAATATCAATAATTTCACAACTTATATTTTCTTTAACTAAAATTTCAGCAGCTTTATATGCTTCTTTAATTATTTTTCCAAATGAAACTATTGTAACATCTTCACCTTTCCTTTTTATATCAGCAACCCCTATAGGAAGTAGATATTCATCTTCAGGAACCTCACCTTTATCTCCATACATTTGTTCTGATTCCATAAAAATTACTGGATCATCATCTCTAATTGCTGACTTCAACAAACCCTTAGCATCATATGGATTAGATGGAACTATTACTTTTAAACCTGGACAATTAGCGTACCAGCTTTCAAAAGCTTGAGAATGTGTAGCTGCAAGTTGACCAGCTGAACCCGTAGGACCTCTAAAAACAATAGGACAAGGAAATTGTCCTCCAGACATCTGTCTGATTTTTGCGGCATTATTTATTATTTGATCTATTCCTACTAGAGCAAAATTAAAAGTCATAAACTCAATAATTGGACGATTACCAGTCATAGTTGAACCAACTCCAATTCCAGAAAAACCCAATTCAGATATTGGTGTATCAATAACTCTTTTTTTTCCAAATTCATCAAGCATACCCTTAGAGGCTTTATAGGCACCATTATATTCAGCGACCTCCTCACCCATCAAATATATACTTGTATCCCTTCGCATTTCTTCGGACATTGCTTCAGCAATAGCCTCTCGAAATTGTATAGTTTTCATCTCTTTTTAAAAAATAGAATATCTATTAAATACAAATTTAATCTTTTTAATTCTCTCGACTTAATTTTTTGTTTTTTTTAATAAAATTTTTTTTCTTAAATAACAACACATTAATTTTTAAATTTAATTTTAAGATTTTCTAACTTAATACGATGTTTAAATAAAAAAATCTAATTTTAGATAAAATTATATTCATTATGAATTTAATAGAATTAGAAATCTCTGGTATTTCTTATAGCCAATCTCAAACTGGAGCATATGCTCTTATTCTTAATGAAAAAAAAGGAAAAAGAAAACTCCCCATCGTTATTGGTGGTTTTGAAGCTCAATCTATTGCAATAGGAATGGAAAAAAAAATAAACCCGCCAAGGCCTTTAACCCACGATTTATTAAAAAATTCTTTTGATCGCTTTAATATAAAAATTAAGCAAATAATTATACATAAATTATTAGATGGAATTTTTTTTTCGAATATTATTTATTTTCAAAATAAAATAGAAGAAATTGTTGATGCTAGAACCTCTGACGCTGTTGCACTTGCGATAAGATTTAATGCTCCTATCTATACTTATTCTTCAGTTTTAGAAAAAGGAGGGTTTGAAGACCCTAAAGAAAAAATTACTTCTATATTTAATGACAAATCTTGGATAAAAAAATTTCTAGAAGGTCAAATTCAAAAAAAAGATATCCACTCAAATTTATCTAGTCTTTCAAATAAAAAATTAAAAGATCTTTTGAAACAACTAGTGGCAGATGAAAATTATGAAGGAGCTGTAAAGGTGAGAGATGAAATTTCTAAAAGAAAGAATTTAAAATAAACTTGTTAACGTTTATTTAATAACATTTTTAATTTACCTAAGTATAAATTGAACTAACTAATTAAATTTAACAAATTTTTAATTATGGAACAGTATCTCTCATTAATAAAAAAAATAAACAAAGAAGGTATTGTCAAAAAAGATAGAACTGGTACAGGGACAAAAAGTATATTTGGATATCAAATGAGATTTGATTTATCAAAAGGCTTCCCTTTGTTAACTACTAAAAAAATTCATTTGAAATCTGTAATTTATGAACTATTATGGTTTTTAAAAGGAGATACAAATATTAAGTATTTAAAAGAAAATGGAGTTAGAATATGGAATGAATGGGCTGACGATAATGGAAACTTAGGCCCAGTCTATGGGAAACAATGGAGGAATTGGAATAACGAAAATATTGATCAAATTAAAAATGTGATACTTGATTTAAAGACTAATCCTGATAGTAGAAGAATGCTTATTTCAGCATGGAATCCAAGTGTTCTGCCTGACACTTCAATGTCCTTTTCTCAAAATGTAAAAAATGGAAAAGCTGCTTTACCTCCTTGTCATGCTTTTTTTCAATTTTATGTTGCAAATGAAAAAATTTCATGTCAGTTATATCAACGAAGTGCAGATGTTTTTTTAGGAGTTCCATTTAATATTGCTTCATATTCACTTTTAACTCAAATGATTGCTCAAGTCTGTGATTTAAAACTTGGGGAATTTATACATACTTTTGGTGATGCTCATATCTATGATAATCATAAAAGACAAATTGATTTACAATTAACCCGAAAACCTCGCAAACTTCCTCAAATGGAAATAAATACAAACATTAAAAGTATTTTTGAGTTTAAATTTGAAGATTTCAATTTGAAAAATTATGACCCATATCCTTTAATTAAAGGTTCTGTAGCTATATAATCCAAATAAATTAGTCATTTTTGTTCACTTAATATGAAAAAAAATATCTCTATAAATAAAAATTATGAAGACAAAGAACTCACTTTAATAGCTGCTGTCTCAGAAAATAATGGCCTAGGTTTAAATAATAAATTACTATGGAATCTAAGAGAAGACTTAATACGATTTAAAAAGCTAACTCTCGGACACTCCATTATAATGGGAAGAAAAACTTTTGAATCTTTGCCTAATGCATTACCAGAAAGAAAAAATATAATTCTTACTAGAAATAAAAAATATAAAGCTCAAAATGCTTTTATAACTCATAGTGTGAATGAAGCAATCTCCTTAACAGATGATGATAAACAACCTTTTATAATAGGTGGGGGTGAAATTTATTCTCTCTTTATTGATATATCTAAAAAAATAGAACTTACCCTAATACATCGAAAATATAAAGCTGATACTTTTTTTCCTATTATTGATTCTAATAAATGGGGGAAAATATATGAAAAATACAATCCATCAAAAGTTAAAGAAACTTTTTCTTACAGTTTTGTGACTTATAAAAAACTTATCTAATATGAAAGCTTACATATTTCCCGGACAAGGATCTCAATTTGTTGGAATGGGAAAAGAACTATATAATCATTCAGATGAAGCAAAAAAACTTTTTACTAAAGCTGATGAAATTCTTGAATTTTCTATTAGCAAAATAATGTTTGAAGGAGATATTGAATCCCTTAAACAAACTAAAGTGACTCAACCTGCTATTTTTTTGCACTCTGTAATTAAATGTATTCTTTTGAAATCTAGATTTAGTCCTGATCTGGTAGCTGGCCATTCACTCGGAGAATTTTCAGCTTTAGTTGCAATTGGCGTAATCTCATTTGAAGATGGTCTAAAACTTGTTAATAAAAGGGCTTTAGCTATGCAAGAAGCATGTGAGAAAAATCCAGGTTCAATGGCTGCAATAATAGGCCTTGATGATATAACAGTTGAAGAAATATGTTTAAAAACAAAAAGCAAAGTAGTGCCAGCAAACTATAACTGTCCAGGTCAATTAGTTATTTCAGGTAAAAAAGAAAATTTAATCAAAACTTGTGAAAAACTCAAATCTTTTGGTGCAAAAAGAACCATCTTATTACCTGTAGGTGGTGCTTTTCACTCTCCAATGATGGAATCCGCAAAAGTTATTCTTGAGGATGCAATTAATAATATTGAATTTAAAAAAGCAAATTGTATGATATTTCAAAATTCTGTAGCTAAAGGAGTAATAGAACCTGAAATAATTAAAACTAACCTTATTTCTCAATTAACTTCTCCTGTAAAATGGGCCCAAAGTATAAAGAATATGATTGATTATGGTGCTAATGAATTTTTAGAATTAGGTCCAGGAAATGTTCTACAAGGGCTAATTAAAAAAATCGATAAATCAATGATTACATCTTCAGCCCACATTTAATTTTCTCTAATGAAAGATAGAATGTTTTCGACTATATATTGAACCTGATCTTTTTTCAACTCCGAATGCATCGGTAAAGAAATAACTTCCTTACATATCTGATTTGTAATAGTGAATTCCTTTTCATTATAACTTGAATTTTTATATGCCTTCTGAGAATGAAGAGGAACAGGATAATATACTCCACAGGGAATGTTTTTTTTATTTAAATACTCAACTAATTTATCTCTATTTTTATCAACAATTCTTATAGTATATTGATGAAAAACATGAGAATTTGGACCAGAAATAACCTTAGGCGTTATAATGTTGGGATGATTAATCAACAATTCCGTATACAAAGACGCAGCTTTTTTTCTTCTTTCATTATAATCATCTAAATACTTTAGTTTTACCTTTAAAATAGCAGCTTGTATAGAATCCAATCTTGAATTTACTCCCACAACATCATGATAATATCTTTTATACATACCATGATTTACTATCCCTCTAATGTATTCTGCCAAATTATCATCATTAGTACTGATAGCTCCTCCATCACCATAAGCTCCTAAATTCTTAGATGGAAAAAAAGAAGTTGCAGATAGGTGGCCAATACTTCCTGTTTTTTTTATTGTACCATCTTTAGAAGAATATTTTGCCCCCATCGCCTGAGCATTATCCTCAATTACAAAAATATTATTTTCATCTGCTATTTCCATTAGTTCATCCATTTTTGCAGCCTGACCGAACAAATGAACTGGAATAATAGCTTTAGTTCTTGATGTTAATGCCTTTTTAACTGCATCAATATCAATATTAAAACTAACTGGATCTATGTCAATTAAAACTGGAGTAAGCCCAAGTAGTTCAATCACTTCAACCGTTGAAGCAAATGTAAAATCAGTAGTTATTATTTCATCTCCGGGAATTAAACGCAACCCCATTAAACAAATTTGTAGAGCATCAGTTCCATTTGCACAGGGAATTACATTCCTTACACCTAAATATTTTTCTAAATCCTTTTGAAATAATTTTACAGATGGACCATTTATAAATGATGTACTTTCAATCACATCTAGAACAGCTTTATCAACTTCATTTTTTATTAAATTATACTGACCCTTAAGGTCAACCATTTTAATTTTTTTCATTATTGCAATTATCTTCTGTAAATTTAAAAAAAAGAAAACTCCTTTTAGTTAATCATTAGATAAACTATTTTTGAAATATGTTATATAGATCTATTTTTCAGTTTTTATTTAATTTACTAAAGTTCCTGTCTTTCTTTTCACTAAAAATTAACAAACTATTAAGGACTAGATTAAATATTAATTCTAAAATAAGTAAATCATTTTCAAAAAATGACAATGTAATTTGGTTTCATTGCTCATCATTAGGAGAATTTGAACAAGCTAGACCTCTTATTGAACTTTATTCTAAAAATTATTCTAATTATAAAATACTTTTAACTTTTTTTTCCTCATCAGGTTATGAAATTCAAAAAAATTATAAACACGCGGATTGCGTCTCTTACCTTCCCTTCGATAATCAAAAAACAATTATTTCTTTTTTAAATAATTTTAATCCAAAAGTACTTTTTTTAATAAAATATGAATTCTGGCCTGAGCTAATCAATCAACTTTACATTAAAAAAATTAAAATTTTTTCAATATCCAGCATCTTCAGAAAAGATCAAATCTTCTTTAAATTTTACGGAAAATTCCTTGTGAAATATTTAAAAAAAATAGATCACTTTTTTGTTCAAGATGATAATTCTAAAAATTTATTAAATTCAATCGGGATTTCTTCTTCTACTGTTATTGGTGATACAAGACTTGATAGAGTCCTGAAAATTAAAAATGAAATCTTTGAACTTAAAGCAATTTCAAAATTTAAAGCTTCAAGCCCTTGCCTTGTTCTAGGTAGTACATGGAAAGAAGACTATTTTTTATTAAATAAATTAAAATTATTTCCTAAACTTAAAACTATCATTGTCCCACATAAAATCGATACTAATTCCTTAAAAGAACTTACAAGAAAATTAAAAATGCCTTATTCCCTGTTAAGTTCATATAAAAAAGATAATTCAAAAAGTCAAATTTTAGTAATTGATTCTATAGGATTATTAAGTAAAATCTATAAATACGCTGACATCGCATACGTAGGTGGAGGCATGGGTAAAAAAGGCCTTCATAATACTATGGAACCAGCTGTTTTTAATATCCCTATTATAGTAGGTAAAAATTATAATAAATACAATGAAGTTATTGATTTAGTTAAACTTGGAGGAATAATAAGTGTTAAAAATGAAAATGAATTTTATAAAATTATTTCTTTATTATTAAAAGATTCTATAAAAAGGAATAAACTAGGAAAAATTAATTCTGAATATATTAACTCAAAAGCTGGTTCATCAAAAACCATTATTAACCTAATAAAACTTTAATAGAATTTAAAGTCTTAACAATATTAGTATATTGCACAATTAAAAAAAAAAAAATGAAAAAATCTATTATAATTCTTTTTAACCTTTTTATTTCATGTAATATTTTTTCTCAAAATACAAGTCAAACCAATATTATTTTAATGATTGGTGATGGAATGGGACTTACACATATTTCTGCTGGAATGTACTCTTTAAATAATAATACAGCTCTTGAATCTTTTCCTTTTGTTGGATTAGTTAAAACTCACTCTCATAATGCCCTAGTTACTGATTCTGCTGCTAGTGGAACTGCATTTGCATGTGGAGAAAAAACATTAAATGGTACTATCGGAATTAATCCTCAAAATAAAAAAATAAAATCTATTCTAAAACATAGCAAGGAAAAAGGTTATAAAACAGGTATAATTGCAACTTCAACAATTGTTCATGCTACTCCAGCATCATTTTATGCTAATGTACTTAGTAGAAACCAATATGAAGATATTGCTCTTCAATTAAGTCAAAGTGATGTAGATTTTTTCATTGGAGGTGGGAGAGATTATTTTACCAGAAGAAAAGACAAAAGAAACCTAATAGAAGAAATGAGCTCTCACGAATTTGTTTATTCGTTAAAAAAATTTACTGAATCAAAATCAAATAAAATTGGATTTCTCACTAGTTTAGGAGATCCCGTTCCTATTAATCAAGGTAGAAAACCTAAACTTTCTAATGCTGTTGAAGAAGTCTTATCAAAATTGTCTTCAAATCAAGAACCTTTTTTTCTTGTTGTTGAAGGATCTCAAATCGATTGGGGAGGGCATAAAAATGATATTAATTATGTGATTTCAGAATTTAAAGACTTTGATGAAGCAATTAAGTCAGCAATAAATTTTAGTTCAAAAAATAAAAATACTCTAGTTATCGTAACTTCTGACCATGAAACAGGTGGATTAGCTATTACAGGAGGTAAAATTAAAAGGTTTCAAATTAAAACAAAATTTAACACAATTGGCCATAGTGCAACAATGGTGCCAATTTTCTCTTATGGACCGAACTCTGAACTATTCTCAGGAGTTTATGATAATACTGAAATTTTTGACAAAATGCTTTCTACAATAAACAACTAGATCTACTTTGTCCTAGCTTTCATTAAAACCTTTGACTTAAAATTAGCGTCACTTTCTATTATTGTAAAAAAACTTTCAATATAAGACAAAGCTTGAGAGTACTCTTTAGGATTATCAAAATCTCCTTCAAAACTTTTTACAGTTTCAAGAATACTGGCTTTTTTATCTAAAAATTGTTGTCTAATCTTCTGAACTTCTGAGTTATCTCTCTTAAAGCCTCTAAAAACTCTTTGAGTAACACTATTTATCCCAAGTGTTTCATTAGGAACAGAATAACTAGCATTTACAAGACCAGACATGTCAAAATCATATGGTAATGGCATAATCTTTTTATCAATATAGAGAAGTTTACCGTTATGTTGATATGCAACAGAAAAATCAGTATTGCCAATCATATACTGAAATAAAGCATTTTGAATTGAAGTTTCGGCATCCATTGCTAAAGGATGAATAAATCTTTCAAAAACCTTTCCATCATGAAATTTAGCCACTTTTTTATCATCTTCAATTAAAAATCCCTTTAATTGATGATCTTTAAACTTTTTACCTTTTACCTCTCTAAATTCTATATTAACCATTCTTGTTTTAAAATGATAAGGTGAAATATGCTCATATAACTTATAGGCAATTAATTCCTTCAAAATATTATCATTCAAATCTTTTTCAATTTTACAAGGCAAAACAAGCTTCAATTTTTTGTTGCCTTCAAACAAAGTGCTATTTGAATTTGACTTTTTGATTTTCATCTTTATAGGTGGGAAATAGCATGTGGCTCTTCTAAAATTACCTCTTGCTCTTAAAGATACTGGAAAATTAACCCAACTCCCATCCTCTGATTTATAAAATAAATCAGTATCAATATAAGTTGAATCATTGGTTTTTCTCTTCATGTTTTTGTTAGAGTAACTTAATTTCATAGATAAAGCATCACTCTTAGAAAAAAGTTTGGTCGTTTCGTTTTGACCAAAAACATTAGCTTTAGAAAATATTACAACGAATAATATTAAAAGGATAGACTTAATAACTTGCATAGTACATTAATAGTTTATAATTTAACCAAATATAAAATTTTTTAAACAAGTGAATCAATATTTTTCAATAATTAATAAAAGGACATTATTAACTTTTATAATTTCAATGGCTGTCCCTTACCTGGCTTACGCATTAAATATTTCTTATGATATAGATTTAACCTTACTTAGTATTGCTATAATTTTTCCAATAGTTTTTACTATTCGTGGTGCTTTTAGAAGAAGAGAAAAGGCTTTAGAGCACTTAAGCAGATTTAGAGGAAGTATGTTAACTTTAAAAAATTTGTTTGATGAAAATAATAAAATGGAAGATAATAAAAAAGCTATTATCGCAAAGACTTTAATTGAAGTAAGTGACAAACTTATGGATCACCTATGTAAAAATAATTATGATACTACTGACCTAGATAAAACAATTGATAAAATCTATGCTTTTGTAAAAGATAACAATGAATTTTTCGGAGGTGGAAGAAAAGAAAAACTATTAAGATTTCTTAGAGATGTTCATGAATCAACAGAAAATCTTTTGGCAATTCATACTCATAGGACACCAATAAGTCTTAAAGCTTACTGTAAGATATTTATTTATATGTTTCCTTTAATTTATACTCCCACAATAATTAGTAGAATGGGAGAAGATGCCCCTAGGTGGTTAACCTATTTCGTTATTGTTTTAAGTACTTTTATTTTAATTTCATTATATAACATACAGGATCATATGGAATATCCTTTTGACAAAGAGGGCCTAGATGATATAAGATTAGATGATTTTAGGATAAATCGTGACAAGTTAAATTAATGCAAATACTATAGCGATTTATTAATTTGCCAAAGCGTTTATAGTTTGAATGGATCCATTAAACTTTTAAGGTAATTTTATTCACTGCTTCAATAAATTTATTCAATTCATTAAAACTTGTATATACATTTGGAGTTATTCTGCAACCAAATACATTGGCTTCATCAATGGCAACGGTAAAAATATTATATTTATCAAAAAGAATTTTTTGAAATTCTAAAGGCTTTAATCCTCTAATGCCAATATTTCCAATTCCACAACTCCTTTGAATTTCTATGGGGGTATTTACAATAACCTTTTTGTTCGACCTAAGACTATCAGACCAGTATCTTTGAAGCTTTCGCAATCTATTTTCTTTCCTTTTAATACCAATAATTTCAATATAATCCAAAGCATTGTCAATTGCTAAATCAGTATGAACAGGATGAGTCCCAATATGATTAAGTCTCATAATATTATTCTTTTCGCTAATATGACTGGCGATTAATGGCCAAATCTTTGAAATATTTTTTTTTGATACGTATAAAAGACCGACTCCTAAAGGAGTACTTAACCATTTATGAAGACTTGATCCATAATAATCACAATTAAGATCTGAAATATTAAAAGAAAAATGACCAATACAATGAGCTCCATCTACAAGAACTTCAACATTATATTTATGCGCCATATCACATATTTTTTTTACTGGTAAAATTTGTCCTGTAATATTTATCATATGACTTACCATAATTAATTTTGTCCTTGCAGTTATTTGATTCTCATAAATTGAAACAATTTCATCATCATCTAAAGGATGATTTGGTATTGAAATAATTTTATTATTGATACCGTATCTAGCAGATATTTGTTTAAACATTTGCTTCATTGCTCCATAATCTTGATCAGCAAAAATTGCTTCATCATTCTTTTTCCAAGGAAATCCAGAAATAACTAAATCTAATGATTCAGTTGTATTTCTTGTAATTACAAGTTGATCAGAATTACAGCCAACAAATTGAGAAAGTCTTTTAACAATTCTTAAATTATCTTTTTCTCTTTTATTTCTCATATAATAAGAACCATGAAAATTTACTTTTTTAATATGTTCAAAGTATTTATTCAAAGTTGGTCTAGGAATAATATTATAATAACCATTCTCTAGATTTACATAATCATTTTTCAACAAATAATCCATCCTAATTTTATCCCAAAAGTCAGTCTTAACTGTTTTTTTTACTTCTATTGTAGATTTTAATTCATCTAAGGATAGCTCAAATGGTAAAAAATTTGGAATAAAAGCCAAGCCCGATAAATTTTTAAGAAAATCTCTTTTACGCATAGTATAAATTTATAAAATATAAATTAAATTTGTTTATTATTCTATGTCTTATGCTAAATATATTAATATAAATTTTAAATAAATATATGAAAGTAGGTTTTCTTCAAACAAATCCAATTTTTGGTAATAAAAAAGATAATTTTAAAAACATAAAGGACAAAATTGGTAATAAAAAAGTTGATCTTTTGGTCCTCCCAGAATTATTTGCTACAGGATATACTTTTAAATCTAAAAAAGAGGTCAAATCATTTTCTGAGACTAAAAAAGATGAAACAGCAATATTCCTTAAACAAATTTCTTTAAAAATTGAAGGAACTGTTATAGGTGGATTTATTGAATCTGAGAAAAATAAAATTTATAATTCTTCACTAATTGTTTATAAAGGAAATGTAATTGACACTTACAAAAAAATACATCTTTTTAACAAAGAAAAAAAATGGTTTAATAGAGGTCAAAAAAAACCAAAAGTTTATAATATTAATGGAATTAATATTGGAGTAATGATATGTTTTGATTGGCTATTTCCTGAAATATCAAGAGGAATGGCCTTAAAAGGAATGCAAGTCTTAGCTCACCCTTCTAACCTAGTACTCCCTTATTGTCAAAATGCAATGATAACAAGATCTATAGAAAACAAAATTTTCTCTGTCACATGTAACAGAATTGGAAGTGAAATTAGGGGGAAAAATAAAAATAAATTTACTGGTCAAAGTCAAATCACTGATCCTAATGGGAACATATTAGATAAGGCTTCTAATGAAGTAAAATTATCTATTGTTAATATTGATGAAAAAAAAGCAAATAACAAGCAAATAAATAACCATAACAACATTTTTGATGATCGTCAAACTTATTTATATTAATAGAATTCTAAAAAAAAATCTCCTTATAACATTTTTTTTAATTCCCTTTTATTTTTTCTCCCAATCTAATTCAATAAAATTGTTCTTAAAATGTAAATGTGATAAAGATTTTATTAAAAATGAAATCCCTTATGTTGATTATATGATAAATCAAAAAGATGCAAATCTAGAATTATTTATTTATGGTGATCCTAATGGAAATAAAGGTTTGTATTCTTTGTATTTTAAAGGCAATAAAGAATTTAAAGGAATTGAAAAAAAAATGACATTTGAAAGTCATCCTAAAATGACAAATGATGAAATCAGAGTTGGAATAAAAGATAAAATTGAAAAAGGGCTTATTCGATTTATAGTTGAAACTAACGACCTTGAAAATTTAACAATCAATTTTACAAATAATAATTCTTCAATTAATGATCCTAAATTAGATAAATGGAAAAATTGGATTTTTGAAATATCTGCAAGCGGCTACTTTGAAAAAGAATCTAGCAGAAAAGAAAGTGATTTTAATGCAAGATTTGAAATTAATAGGTATACTGAGGATTGGAGAATTGAATCTAATATTAGATATGAGAAAGAAAAGGAGTCTTTTTCAAATTCTTCTGGCAATTATTCCAGTTCTAAGCTATATAAAGGTATTAAAGGAAAAATAGTTAGAAGCATTTCTAATCATTGGTCTACTGGATTTTTTTATAATTTTTCTGAAGATTCATTCCAAAATTTAAATTTTTCATATATAATTTCGCCTGCAATTGAGTATAGTATTTTTCCATATAAAGATGTAGTAAGAAAAGAAATTGTTATAGAATATAAAATTGGTTACCAATCAAATAAATATGAAACTAAAACTATATATGGAAAGGAAAAAGAAAAATTGGGAATTCATTCCTTCGCTTTTAAAACAAGATTTAGACAAAATTGGGGAGATATTTATAGTAGACTAGGTTATTTTTCTTATCTAAATTTAGCTTCTAAAAATAGACTTACATTTGATAACTATTTAAACATTAGAATATTTGACGGTTTTTCTTTAAGAATTGGTGCAGAAATGAGATTAATAAGAGATCAAATAAGTCTATCTGCAGGTGAAGCATCTATTGAAGATTTATTACTTCAACAAAAAAGTATAGCAACTGATTTTTATAATGAATTTAGATTGGGTTTAACTTATACCTTTGGCTCAGCCTTTAACAATATTATTAACACTAGACTTTAGTGAAATAATTAGCAGTAGTAGTTTTTAAGTTTCTCCAATTAAAATACTTTTATTCAATAAAAACATATTTTTAATTAAAGTCAAGATTATAAAACCTATTTTAATTAAAAAAGTGCGGGTGAAGGGACTCGAACCCCCAAGCCGTGAAGCACTAGATCCTAAGTCTAGCGTGTCTACCAATTTCACCACACCCGCCTAATTAAAAGGAAACAAATATAATCAAGTTTTTATAAAAAAAATTTTATAATTAATTAAAAGGAGTAATCTTTGCAAATTAAATTATGAATAATTCAATTATGTATAATTTTTCTGATAAATTAAAAGATAAATTTATTAATGAGCTTTTTGAATTTATAAAGATCCCATCTATAAGTGCAGATTCAAAATACACAAAAGAAGTTCATAAAACTGCATTATGGGTTGAAAAAGCTTTAAAAAAAGTGGGTTGTAACAAAACCAAAATTTTTAAAACTAAAGGACATCCGATAGTTTTTGGCGAACAAATTATTGACCCTAAGCTAAAAACAGTTTTAGTCTATGGCCATTATGATGTTCAACCCCCAGATCCAATTGAATTATGGGATTCCAATCCTTTCGATCCAATAATTAAAAAAACAAAATTACATCCTGAAGGTGCGATTTTTGGGAGAGGTTCTTGTGACGACAAAGGTCAAGTCTTTATGCATTTTAAAGCATTAGAGTTAATGAATTTAAATGGATTATTAAATTGTAATGTCAAATTCATGATTGAAGGTGAGGAAGAAGTTGGAAGTGATAATTTAGAGCTTTTTGTGAAAAAAAATAAAAACCTTTTAAAAAATGACATCATTTTAATTTCTGACACTAGTATTATAAGTAATGTACAGCCTTCAATAACTACTGGATTAAGAGGGTTAAGCTATATGGAAGTATTAGTAGAAGGAGCCAAAAGAGATTTACACAGTGGATTATATGGTGGAGCAGTATTAAATCCAATACATGTTTTAACTAAAATGATTTCCAAACTTCATGATAGTGATAATAAGATAACTATTCCTAGATTTTACGAAGAAGTTATTCCAATTAGAAAAAAAGATAGAGAAAAAATTTCTTTAATTCCTTTTAACCTTAATAATTATAAAAGTGAACTTAATATAAATGAAGTATCTGGTGAAATTGGATATTCTACTCTTGAAAGAAGTTCGATAAGACCTACTTTAGATGTTAATGGGATTTGGGGTGGATACACAGGTGAAGGTGCTAAAACTATAATACCAAGTAAAGCTCATGCAAAAATTTCTATGAGACTAGTTCCAAATCAAAACTGGAAAAAAATTAGTAAAGGATTTGAAGATCATTTTAAAAATCTTGCGCCAAAAGGAGTTAAAGTTACAGTTAAAACCCATCATGGAGCTGCTCCATTTACAAGTCCATTAGGAAGTGTAGGTTATACAGCTGCCAAAAATGCTTATACAAAATCTTTTGGAGTTGAACCAATAGATCAAAAAGATGGAGGGAGTATCCCTATTGTACCTGTTTTTGAAGAAATTCTTAATAGCAGGGTAATTCTTATGGGATTTGGATTAAATAGCGATGCAATTCATTCCCCAAATGAACATTTTGGTCTATTTAATTTCTTCAAAGGAATAGAAACAATTATATTATTTTATAAATACTATTCAGAAAAGAATAAAAATTAAATTTACTTATTAATTAAAAATAAGTCTGAAATAATACCATCAATTAAAAATCTTCCTTTTTTTGAAGTTTTTAAAACTCCTTTTTCCCAAAATAAATTTTTTCTACTAATATGTTTTTCAACATTTTGTTCTAAAAGTGAAAAAAAATTGTCGCCAAAATCTTTTTTAATTTTTTGAATTGAAACTCCCCAAATAGTTCTTAATCCAGTCATTATATATTCATTATATTTATCAACTTTAGTTAAATTTTCTCTTTGAATAGGCAAAGTATTTTTTTCAATACTTTTTATATACTGATTATTATTTGAAACATTCCAACTCCTGATTTCTCCATCAAAACTATGAGCAGAAGGACCTAATCCTAAATAATTAATTCCTTTCCAATATGAAGTGTTATGTTTAGAATAATAACCGGGTTTAGCAAAACTAGAAATTTCATAATGATTATATCCTTTTTTCTCTAAACTACCTATTAAGTAATTAAACTGATCTAGGACTATATTTTCATCCAATGGAATCACTTTATTTTTTTTAATCCAATTATATAACACTGTCCCAGGTTCAATAGTAAGGGAATAGGCAGAAATATGTTTTGGCAAAAAAGAAAGTGCAATATCAATATTTTTAAACCACCCTTTAAGATCAGTATTTGGAATACCGTAAATTAAATCTAATGAGAAATTTTCAAATTTATTTTTAACCTTTTCAATTACATTTAATGCTTGAGATGAATTATGAGATCTATTGATTAGCTTAAGGTCCTCATTTGAAAATGATTGGACACCTATACTTATTCTGTTTATCCCAATATTTTTATAAAGATCTAAATACTCATCTCCCTTTATATCATCGGGATTAACCTCTAATGTTATTTCTGATTTTTCATTTAAATGAAAATTTAAAAAAACATTTTCAATTAATTTTCTAATGTCATTGATTTCTAGTATTGAGGGACTACCTCCTCCAAAATATACACTATCAACTAGTTGATTGTTTAGTTCATTTTTTCTTAATTTAAGTTCCTTAATTATTGAATCAATAAGAAAATCTTTATTTTTCAAGTTAGTTGAAAAATGAAAATTACAATAATGACATGCTTTTTTACAAAAAGGAATATGAAAATATATAGAAGCCATTTATTATATACTCACTTTATTATCTTTTTTTTATTATTATTTACAAATCCTTTCCAACTGTTATATTTTTTTGAAGCAGTATAACTAGATTTATTATAAAAATGACAAACTGCTGCAGCCAATCCATCTGTCGAATCAAGATTTTTTGGAAGCTCTTTAAATCCAAATTGACTTTGAAGCATTTTGGCAACTTGCTCTTTAGTGGCATTTCCATTACCAGTAATTGACATTTTAATTTTTTTTGGAGAATATTCTACAATTGGGATATCTCTGGATAAACCAGCAGCCATTGCAACTCCTTGAGCTCTTCCTAGCTTTAACATTGATTGAACATTTTTTCCAAAAAAAGGTGCTTCTATAGCAATTTCATCAGGATGATAAGATTCTATCAATTCTATTGTTCTTGTGAAAATATATTTAAGTTTAACATAATGATCAGAGTATTTTTTAAGTTGCAATTCATTTAAGAGTATAAATTCCATTTGATTTTCTACAACCTTTATAAGTCCATAACCCATTACTGAAGTCCCAGGATCTATTCCAAGTATTATTTTTCCTGCCATTTTCTATGGAAAAGCCTTGATTTGTATTGGTAATTCCATTTTAGTTGAAACATAAATTCCTACGTTAGTTTTAACTGCTGGAAGAGCATTAGGAAGAATGCTTATAGCCTCTTCTAAAGTTGAATTTAAGTCTGGTATAATTCTAATTATATTACCCTTATCAATAATTTCCGAAATACTAAAAACACCTTCTTTATCAATTTTAATAACCAAAGTTAATTTTTCATTAATCGAATCAATAGCTTTAAGGTTTTTGGAATTAATATAATCCATTACCAAAAAATTAATATTACTTTCAAAACATTCCTTTTGTTCATTTAATTCTAAATCCTCACATTCTGGAAAAGAAGGAAATTGGTCTGATTTTGACCATTTAGATTTATTTATTATCTGCTGAGGTGAAATTGTTTCAGTCTTAAAAAAAGAACACGCATTTATAAAATAAAATATAAATATCAGAGAAAAAATATTTAATACATATTTCATAAAATATGATTTTTAGAATAAAATCATTTAAAATTACTATTTTTTTAACTAAACAATTTTATATTCATAATTATTTATTAAATAATCTAAAAAAAAATTGAATTTTTTAATAATTATTTTAGGCTTAATTTTTTTATTTTTAGGAATTTTAGGCAGTTTTATTCCGATAATTCCAGGTCCTATTACCTCATGGCTTGGATTTATTGTATTAAAGATCTCTAATATTGGATCAATTTCTAACACTTTTTTAATAATAACTTTTTTAATTGCTTTTATTATTTTATTAATTGATTATATAATTCCAATCTTAGGGGTTAAAAAAATTGGTGGATCAAAAAAAGGAATTTTAGGCGCAGCATTAGGTACTATTTCTGGTTTTTTACTTTTAGGTCCATTAGGTTTATTAATTGGTTCTTTTTTAGGTGCTCTTTTAGGAGAATTAATAAATGGAACTAATATTAGATTATCAATAAAAAGCGGAATAGGTTCATTAATTGGATTTATTACAGGGGTTTTTCTTAAATTATCGATAAGTTTAATTTATTTGGTATTATTTGTTAAAATTATATGGAATGAATATTTCTAATAATAATATTTCAATTCATTTTTTGGCAATGTTGATTTGAATGAATAAAACCTTAAATTTGTATAATTATGGAATTATTTATTATTACATTTTTTCTTATATCAATTGCTTTTACTGGTTTAGCTATTAAAATTATTTTTAAAAAAAATGGTGAATTCACTGGAACTTGTGCAAGTCAAAGCCCTTTTTTAAATAGTGAAAATAAAGCTTGTAGTATCTGTGGTAAAATCCCCAATGGATCTGAATGTACTAGAGAATAATTAATCAATAAAAAAATCATTTTTTTAATGAAAAATAGATCAATACTTAAGATTATTGAACTAGCCCAAACTGATAATCAAAAAGCTTTTAGTGTTTTGTTTGATAATTATTGGAATCCTCTATTTAATTTTCAACTTAAAAAAACAAAAAACGAAGAAAAAGCTGAAGACATAACAATAAGGACGTTTGCTAAAGCATTTGATAAAATTAAAACATATAATTCAGAATATGAATTTAAAACCTGGCTTTTTACTATTTCAAAAAATATTCAAATTGATGACTTAAGAAAAAAGAAAAAAAATAAAACCATAGAACTTTCAAATAATAATATTAACTCCACAATTGAAATAATAGATTCAGACCTTTCTCCTGAAGAAAAATTAATAACTAATCAAAATATTTCTCAATTAATTTCTAAAATAAAAACTTTAAAAAAAGACTATAAGAGAATACTCATTTTAAGATATTTTGAAGAACTATCATATAAGGAAATTAGTCATAAAATGAAACAACCTATTAATACTATTAAAGTGAAAATTCTTAGAGCAAGAAAAATACTTGGAAATAAAATATTACATGAAAACTGATATTTTCAAAAAATTAGGTCCCGGGTTATTATTTGCCGGAGCAGCAATTGGAGTTTCTCATCTTGTTCAATCTACTAGAGCTGGAGCAGACTTTGGATGGGGATTATTATGGGCACTATTAATAGTTAATCTTTTTAAATTTCCTTTCTTTCAATTTGGACCCAGATTTGCACTAGCCACAAAAAAAAGTTTACTAGAGGGGTACTTTAAAATGGGTAAAATATATCTATGGATTTATTTTATTTTAAATATCGCGACTATGTTTACTATTCAGACGGCAGTCACAATTGTCACGGCTAGTCTTGCTTCAAAAGTTTTCGGCATAACACCAAATCTTGTTTTTTGGAGTCTAATAATTACTTTTATTTGTTTTGCAATCCTTTTAATTGGAAAATACAAATTGTTGGACAAGGCTATAAAATGGATAATACTAATATTAACATTAAGCACTTTTATTGCTCTTCTAATCGCATTTTTAAACAATGATTCTGAATTAAGTTTTGATCAAATTTTACCAAAAAAAAATCAACTTATTTTTTTAATCGCATTTATGGGTTGGATGCCTGCACCTTTAGATATTTCAATTTGGCATTCTCTATGGGCTATTGAAAAAAATAAAAACTTAAAAAATTCTTTTAATTTTAAGGAAGGTCTTTTTGATTTTAAAATTGGGTATATAATAACTGTGTTTTTAGCAATTTGTTTTATGGGATTAGGAAGTCTAGTTATGTTTGGCACTAATTTGGAATTTTCAAATCAAGGTGTGATTTTTGCAGATCAATTAGTAAAACTCTATACAACAAACTTAGGTGAAGAAGTATATATTTTTATTGCTATTGCTGCATTAACGACTATGTTCAGTACTAGTCTAACAACATTAGACGCGTCTCCAAGAGCCATGCAAAAAACTTCTCAGCTACTTTTCCCAAATTTAAAATTTTTAAATTACTTATTCTGGATTATAGTCTTATCATGTGGAACCTCATCAATTTTTATTTTTCTACTATCAGAAATGGGGAAATTAGTTGAAATAGCAACTGTTTTATCATTTATCACAGCTCCATTTTACGCGATTTTAAATTATTCTCTAGTAATTAGTGGCCAAATGCCTGAAAAATTTAAACCAAATAAAAACCTTAGAATTCTAAGTGTATTTGGAATTATATTCTTATTAAGTTTTACTATTGGATATTTAATTACCATTATATAAATCACTTTAAAAGGACAAAATAATATATCTATTAAAGATCTAAGTTTGTATATTTGGGTAAATATTTTTTCCAATGTCAATTAAAATTGAGCCAGTAAAAAGTAATATAAAAGTTCATACTCCTAAACCAAAATGGATTAGGGTTAAACTCCCTACAGGAAAAAAATATCGTGATTTAAGAGGTTTAGTTGAAAAATATAAACTTAATACGATATGTACCTCAGGTAGTTGTCCTAATATGGGTGAATGTTGGGGAGAAGGAACTGCTACTTTCATGATACTTGGCAACATCTGTACTAGATCTTGTGGCTTTTGTGGAGTTAAAACAGGTAGACCTGGAAAAGTAGATTGGTCAGAACCTGAAAAAGTTGCTAATTCTATCAAAATTATGAAAATTAAACATGCTGTTATTACATCAGTAGATAGAGATGATTTAAAAGATATGGGCTCTATAATTTGGGCTGAGACTGTTAAAGCTATTAGAAGAATAAATCCTTTAACTACATTAGAGACTTTAATACCTGACTTTCAGGGAAATAATAATAATCTAGACAGAATTATAAATGTATTTCCTGAAGTAGTATCCCATAATCTGGAAACAGTTAGAAGACTTACTAGAGAAGTTCGAATTCAAGCTAAATATGACCAAAGTCTAAACGTTCTTAAATATTTAAAAGAACAAGGAACAAGAAGAACGAAATCTGGAATTATGCTTGGACTTGGAGAAAAAGAAAATGAAATCCTTGAAACTTTACATGATCTAAAAAGTGCAGAAGTAGACATTGTAACAATTGGTCAATATTTACAACCAACTCAAAAACATTTACCTGTAAAATCATTTATTACTCCCAAACAGTTCAATAAATTTGAACTTATTGCAAAAGATCTTGGTTTTAAGCATGTAGAAAGCGGTCCTTTAGTTCGTTCTTCATATAAAGCACAAAAACACATCAATTAACATAATCAATAATTGTTTTTTCGAAATTTTTCTTTTCTTTTTTTTCAAAAATTATATTGATTGGTAAATAGAAAAGAAATTTAGATTTAATTAAAGCCGAAAGCTTAACATAATCCTTTTCAGTTGTTAATATTAATTTGCCATCTGAGTTATCTAAAATTTTTTTTAAGTCATTTTTTGAATAATTATGATGATCAGAAAAATCTAAATAATCAAATTTTAAATACTTTAAATGGTATCTGAGATGATAAGAATCGGCTATTCCAGTAACTAAAAGAAATTTTTCTTTTTCTAATTCCTTAATTGATAGTTTTTTATTCTTATTGATTATAAAATCACCATACTTTATTGATGAAAAAAATATTTTTTGATGAATTTGAGGCTTTATTTTACTAGTGAAATATGATTTTTGGTCTGAAGATATATTTATTGGGCATTTAGTTACTAATATAATATCGGCTCTTTTATAGCCTTGTTTATTTTCACGTAAATTACCATATGGTAAAATAAAATCTTTAAAAAAAGGATTTCTATATGTAGTTAAAAGAATTGATAATCCTGTAAAAATTGATCTGTGCTGAAAAGCATCATCCAATAAATAAATTGATTCTGTATCTGAAGTTTTAATCATATAATCCATTCCTTTAATTCTACTTTCAGCCACAACAACTCTTAAATTTTTATGTTTTGAATATAACATCATTGGCTCATCTCCAATTTGATTAAAATTAGAATCCTTATTAGCCTCATAAATTCCTTTTGATTTTCTATTATATCCTCTACTTAAAACAGAGATTTTACTATATTTTTTCAAGAGATTAATCAAGTAATCAACCAAAACTGATTTACCAGTTCCTCCAGTGGATAAATTGCCTATACCAATAATCTTAACATTATATTTTTTTTGATTAAAAATTTTTAAATCAAATAGAATATTTCTGACATAAATAATTAAGCCATAAACAAAAGAAATAGGAATTAATAACCATAAAGCTTTTGAAAGTATTTTACTCAATTTCATGAGGACCAATATAATATTATATTTGTAATTATATATCCATTTTCTACTTATATGAAAATAAAAAAAATTACCGACCAACTTCAAAAATGGGCTCCATTATCATATGCAGAAGATTTTGATAATGTAGGAATGATAATAGGTGATAAGAACATAGAATGTACAGGTGTTCTTATCACAATTGACACTACTTTATCAGTAATTGAAGAAGCAGTAAAAAAAAAATGTAATCTAATTATTAGTTTTCATCCAATTCTTTTTAATGGTCTTAAAAAAATAGTTGGTGAAGACTATGTTCAAAAAATTGCAATTAAAGCTATTCAAAATAAAATTGCTGTTTTCTCAATTCATACCGCTTTAGATAATCATAAAAATGGTGTTAGTTATAAAGTTGGAGAGATTTTAAGTTTAAAGAATCAAAAGATTCTAATCCCAAAAAAGCATACGTTAAAAAAATTAAGTCTAATAACTCCCAAAAAAAAATCAAAAGAAATTTTGAAAAAATTATACTCATGTGGAGCCGGTGAAATTGGAAATTACAATAACTGTAGTTTTACAATCTCAGGAATAGGAAGTTTTACTGGAAATTCTGAAAGTAATCCAACTATAGGTGTTCCCGAAAAAAAAATAGAAGTTAATGAAGAAATAATTAATATAATCTTTAAAAAAGATCTTGAAAATAAGATACTTAAAACTATTGATGAGAACCATCCATATGAAGAGTATTCATACGAAATATATCCCATTGATAATATTAATCAAGATATAGGAATGGGAACCATAGGGTTTTTAAAAACCCCTCAAAGTTTTCCAGAATTTATTTCATCAGTTAAATCTAAAATGAACTGCATCTCAATAAGACATAGTAAAAATTTATCTAAAAAAATTTCAAAAGTTGCAATAATCGGAGGATCAGGTTCATTTGGTATTGAAGAAGCTATTAATCAAAATGCAGATGTTTTTATAACTTCTGATATAAAATATCATGACTATTTTAAAGCCGAAAATAAAATTATATTAATGGATATTGGACATTTCGAAAGTGAACAATTCACAAAAAATTTAATACAAGACTATCTTACAAAAAAAATACCTAATTTTGCATTCGTTTTATCACAAGTTCATACAAATCCCATTAACTACTTCTAAATTATGGCAAAGAAAAAAGAAATTACAATAGAAAAGAAACTAAGAGCATTATTTGATTTACAAATAATTGATTCAAGAATCGATGAAATTAGAAATATTAGGGGAGAATTACCCCTAGAAGTTAAAGACCTAGAAGATGAAATTTCTGGATATGATGTTAAAATAAAAAAAATTAATGATGATATAAAAGAGTTTGAATCTAGTATTTCTGAAAACAAAAACACAATTGAAGAATCTAAAGAGTCAATAAAAAAATATGCTGAAAAATTAAAAAATGTTCGTAATAATCGAGAATATAACTCTATTGTTAAAGAAGAGGACTTCCAAAAATTAGAAATTGAATTAGCAGAAAAAAAAATTAAAGATTTTAAAGCTAAAATTGAACAAAAAAATGAGACTATTGGAACCCTTCAAGATCAATTAGATGAAAAAAACAAACATCTAAAAACTAAAAAAAGTGAATTAACTGAAATAATGAAAGAAACTCAAAAAGAAGAAGATTTACTCATTAAACAATCAGAAATCTATGAAAAGAAGATAGAAAACCAGTTAATCCAAGCTTACAAAAGAATAAGAGGTAATGTTAAAAATGGATTAGCTATAGTTCCAGTTGAAAGAGGTGCTTCCGGTGGATCTTATTTTACTATACCGGCTCAAGTACAAATGGAAATTGCTTCCAGACAAAAAATAATAACTGACGAATTTAGTGGGAGAATACTTGTTGACTCTGATCTAGCAAATGAAGAAAGAGAAAAAATAAACAAGATAATTAAAGCCCTATAAACAAAATATCATTTTAAATACATTATATTCTATAATTTTAACAAAAGGGATGAAAATTTTCCTTTTTTTGTATTAGAAATTATATATGAACTATACTATTGAATTCCTTTCTCAAGAATGGATAAGGAATACTTTTTTTGTTTTAATTGTAATTATATTTTTCCTTCTATTAGGAAAATTTAATAATTATAAATCCAATCAAGTTATAGCGAAATCAATTAGTTTAATCGTATTTATTTTAACTATCACATCTCAAATAGAATACATAATTAATGATAAATGGATAATTCAAGAACATTTACTTCTTCATCTTTGTGCAATAAGTCAACTTATAGCTAGCCTTATTTTTATTTTACCAAAAAGAAATTTCTTTTTTGAATTTTTATTCTATTGCGGAATACTTGGAGGTTTGCAAGCTATACTTACTCCTCAACTTAATTATTATGATGGAAGTTTATTTGAATATATAGAATACTACGTAACGCACACTATTATAATTTTACTCCCGCTATTCTTATATTTTAACTTAAATATGAAATTAAGTAAATATTCATGGTTTAGAATTTTCATATCATTAAATGTTCTAATGATTATAATTATGCCATTAAATTTTATACTTGAATCAAATTACATGTATTTAAATTCACCGCCAGAAGTGGATAACCCATTAGTAATAGGAGAGTGGCCTATTTATTTGTTATTTTTAGAAATTTTTACCATTACTTTGTTTTACCTGTTTTTTAAATTAATAAATCCCAAATTAAAATAAACTGCCCTTCGTTGATTTGTAAATTTCTTGCTAACTTTAAGGGAAGAAAATTAATTTAAAACAAAAATCATGAAAAAACATTTTATATTTTTTTTATCTATTTTTTTAATTATTTCTTGTAAAAAGAATAATGATGATACAAGTGACATAGACCCTAGGATGATTGGCTCAGCTATGACAAATATTTATGCAACTGGAAAAATTTCGGAACAAAACGTATCTGAAGCTAAAAAAACTATTTTCGGAAAATGGGATGTAGGTTCAACTTCTTCAAAATCTTTTAAAAAATTAAAAAAAAGTAGTGATTGTGGTTTTAATTACATAGAATTTACAGATGATAAATATTTAATTTCTCTAAATGTTGTCTTTGAAGGAATAAGTGAAAGTGGAAGTATTTTTGGAGATTATGAACTTATAGAATCTGGAGGCACTGTTATTGAAGTTAAATTATATTACTCTGTCTCCGGATCAAACATTCATATTGCAACTCTTACAGATGTAGAAGTAATTGAAACTTCTGGAAGTTTGGATGCTACTTTTAAAATAAATTTTGAAATTGATCTAGGAGACATTAATATAACTTGTAATGATCTAGGAGGAACTTATTCAGCTGACAAAGATGAAGCCATGGATGAGACAACCTCTGCAGATGTAGATTCAAACCACTATAAATTAGTGAGAAATTGGAGTCTTAATAGTTATAGTGATTCTGATGATAAGGATTTATCGAGTCTTTTTTCTGATTTTTGCAGATCTGATGGTGTAGCAGATCCTGAATGTATTGTTCCAACTGGAATTCAAGTAAATGTTTCAACTTTTGGAACATATGTTTTTATCCATGTTGATGGTTCTGGATCACCTGTTAATATTGATGTTGGAACATGGAACTGGATAAATGCAGAACAGACTCAATTTAGAATCGATGAAAGTACAGATGGAGTAATGACAATTAACAGTTTAACAACTACTAACTGGTCATTAACTGAAACTAGTAATGAAATAGATGATGAGACAGGAACAAGTTCCACTTTTACCTCAAATATGGATTGGATAGCTATACCATAATAAAATTCTTTTATTAAAATTCTCATTAATTCTAGAATTATTAGAATGAAAAAAATAACTTCTCTATTTAAAATAAAATATCCTATTATTCAGGGCGGAATGGTGTGGACAAGTGGATGGAAATTAGCCTCTGCAGTAAGTAATGCTGGTGGCCTTGGTTTAATAGGTGCTGGTTCAATGCATCCAGAAACTCTAAAAATTCATATTGAAAAATGCATGAGAGCTACCTCAAAGCCTTTTGGTGTAAATGTTCCACTTCTTTACCCTGAAATGAACGATATAATAAATTTACTAATTAAAAAAAAAGTCCCTATAATTTTTACTTCTGCTGGGGATCCAAATAAATGGACATCTAAATTAAAAAAATCTGGATGTACTGTTGTCCATGTAGTTAGCTCAGTTAAATTCGCAATAAAAGCAGAAAAAGCTGGAGTAGATGCTATTGTTGCTGAAGGATTTGAGGCAGGAGGACATAATGGACGTGAGGAAACAACTACAATGGTCCTAGTCCCTTTAATTAAAAAGGAAACTAATTTACCATTAATTGCTGCTGGGGGAATTGCTTCAGGATCATCTATGGCTGCAGCAATCTGTTTGGGAGCTGATGGTGTTCAAATAGGATCAAGATTTGTTACTTCAACTGAAGCTTCATCACATATTAATTTTAAACAGGCAGTTGTAAGTGCTAAGCAAGGTAGTACTATATTAACATTAAAAGAGCTAGCTCCCGTTAGGATGATGAAAAATAAATTCTATAATGAAATATATGAACTATATAAAAGTGGAGCTTCAATAGAAGCATTATCTAAACATTTAGGTAAAGGAAGATCCAAAAAAGGTATTTTTGAAGGAGATTTAAATGAAGGCGAACTAGAAATTGGCCAAGTAGCCTCTCATATTGATAAAATTATTTCTGCTTCAGATATTATAAAAGAAATTATAGAAGAATTTAATACAAAGATTGACCATTTTTCTTCAAAAAGAATAAAACTTTAATAATTATAATACTAACTTAAGATGAATTTTAATTTTGAATTGAATGAAAATATTAAATAATCAACTATTACATTTACTTTCATTACTTTTTTTATTAATTATAGTTAATTTTTTAATTAAAAATGATGAGAATATTCTCTATGGAACTTTATGGACTATAAATACTGAATTATGGTTATACTTAAGCATCTTTTTTGCAATCGCTCATCAAGTTTATGTTCTTATTTGTTGGAGATACGAATTATTTTACAATGGTTTAAGTCAAATTTTAAAAAAAAATGCTTTTAAATTTTATAAAATTGGATTCACTATACTTATTCTTTTAAGACCAATTTTAATAATTATTTTATCAATTTCTAATTCAATGACAATTAAAATAGGAAATAATTTATCTTATTTGATTTGTATAATTTTTCTTATACTTGGAGTTTATGGACAATACTCAGTATTCAAATACTTTGGAATAAATAATGCATTTGGATATGATCATTTTGATCCTGAAAAATATAAAAATAAACCTTTTGTAAAAAAAGGCATCTTTAAATACACTTCTAATGGAATGTATAAATATGTTTTTTTATTACTTTGGATACCTGGGTTTTATTTTCAATCAAAAGCTGCATTATTAGCTGCTTTATTTCAGCACATTTATATATGGGTTCATTATTATTCTACCGAACTTCCAGACATGAAATTTATATACGGTAAAGCTCCTTTTAAATAATTTAAATTAATAAAAACTAAAAAAAAATTAAATTGCCTTGAAAACATTTTTCCGTGTTTATGTTTTAATTTATATGTGAAAAAATGATTGCTCAGAACATTTCATATTATGAAAAGGAAGGAGAAAACTTTGCAGATGTTTTTGTGAATGATAAGCTTGTGTTTACTTGTAGAGTGGGAGGAATTGAAAATAATGGTGAAACAGTTGTTTTACTTCATGGTTTTCCTGAAACTTCCAGGATGTGGAAAAATTTAATAGAAGTCCTAAGTAGAGAAGGATTTAAGGTGATAGCTCCTGACCAAAGAGGTTATAGCAAAGGAGCAAGACCTCCAAAGATTGAAGATTATAGAGTAAATAATCTTTCTAAGGATGTAGTTGATATAGTTGATATTTTTGGTTTAAATAAATTTCATCTTGTTGGTCATGATTGGGGTTCAGCAGTAGGTTGGACAATTACAGCATCTCAAAGAAAAAGAGTAATAAGCTATTCAGCTCTTTCAGTACCACATATGGATGCTTTTTCTAGTGCAATCAATAATAACGAAATTCAAATTAAAAAAAGTTATTATATAAATTTATTCAAAATAAAATATTTACCTGAGCTCTATTTTAAATTATTTAATTATAGGAATTTAAAAAAGTTATTGTCAAGTAGTGATGAAAATGAAATTGAAAACTATATTAAGGTTTTTAGTCAAAAAAATGCATTAAAAAGTGCTCTTAACTGGTATAGAGCCATTAACTTAAGAGGTTCAAAAAAGATTGGTGATATTTTTGTGCCTACTTTAATGATATATGGCACAAGAGATTTGGCAATTGCTGAAAAAGGTGTTGACGAAACGAAAAGATTTATAAAAGCTCCCTATAGACTAAAAAAAATAGACTCTTCTCATTGGTTGATTCAAGATTCATTTGATATTGTTTCAAAGGAAATCATAAACCATATAAAGAAATACAAATCAAACTAAAAAATACTAATTCAAAAGAGAAGTTAATCTATAAAACATAAACTAATTTATAAGTTAGTCTTACAAAACCGTAAAAGTTAAATTTTTATTTTATTAAAATTTTTTATAACTTTAAGATGTGAATTTCTTATTTCACAATATATATGACCCGTGTGGACTGGGTTTATAATATAGTCGCGGGTGGAGAGAACGCACCCGAATCAATCGTTACAATAAGTTTAAAGCAATAAAGATGATAAATCATGAGCGATAAGATTATAGTAGCATTAGAGCAAAACCAAGGACATGCCTTGGAGATACTTAAGGAGAATAATAAACATTTATTTTTTGAAAAAAAAACTCAGAAAAATAGAAAAAGAGTTAGAAGAACTGTTTTTATTAATTAATAATATGAAATTCAGAAAAAGAAATTAAGGACCAATATTTTTTTTGAAGTATCTGTAAGAAAGATCATTTTTCACCTTATAAAAATGATTTGAAATTTGTAATAAAGATGAAGTATGGGTTAAATAAATATAATAGTAGTTATAGAAAAATTAGTAATACGGTAGTTTGTATATTATGATTATAAATCTATTTTTTGAGTTTGGAAACCTTTAAATTAATTTTTTCTCCCTAATTAGGGTGATTATATTTTATTTTTTTAATTTCTTTTAATTCATCAATTCTTATATTTAGATTATGAAAAAACTAATCCTACTATTACTATTTATTCCACTTGTTTTTTCTTGTTCTAAAGAATCCGATAAGTTAAATGCTATTATTAAAAAATATGAAACTGAAAGAGAGTATGAATTTAAGAGGAATGAGTCTGTGGAAAACACGATTAAGTATCATCAAGCGGAAGCTGATTTTGCTAAGGAAATAATAGAAAAATTAGAAATTATTTCTATTGGAGGGTTATCTGAAACAGAAATCATTTCAAGAGAATTGTTATTATTCGTTTTGAAAAATGAAATCGATTCAAATAAATACAAAATGTATTTAAATACTATTACTAACGAAAATGCTTTTCATTTGAATTTGGCTAGAATGGGAAATCGAACTCTTGAAAACAAAAAACAGGTTATGGATTACTTTAAACGACTTGATAGTTTGCCAAAACAAATAGATTATAATATAAATTTATTAAGAGCTTCAATAAAAGAAGGTATGGCGCAACCAAGAGCAGTTTTTAGTAATTATGATTACACTTATAACAAACACATAGTTTCATATTCAACAGAAAGTGAATTTTATAAACCATTTCTTAATTTGCCAGAATCGCTTTCTAATAGGTTAAAAGATTCTATAGTTAAAGTGGCCAGGAAAAGTGTTCAAAAAAATGCCATAGATCAATATAAAAAAATTAAAAGTTTTTTTGAAAATGAGTATTTTCCAAATACAAGAAAAGGTTTAGGAATATCAACAATTCCAAATGGTAAAGAGTTTTATCAAAATAGAATTAACTATTTTACGACAAGCAGTCAATATTCTGCTGATGATATTTACAAAATTGGATTAAATGAGGTGGCGAGAATCAAAGGGGAAATGCAAAAAATTATTGATGATTTAGGGTTTAAAGGAAGCTTTGCAGACTTCTTAAAATTTCTACGTACAGATGAACAATTTTATCCAAAAACCGCTGATGAGCTGTTAATATTCGCACGTGATATTGCGAAAAGAATAGACGCTGAACTACCTAAATTTTTCAAAACATTACCAAGAAAGCCATATGGAGTTGTTCCAGTTCCAGCAGACCTTGCTCCAAATTATACGGGAGGTAGATATTCAGGCTCTCGTAGTGAAACAACAGCAGGGTTTTATTGGGTAAACACCTACAATTTACCAAGTAGAACTTTATATACAATTCCTGCTTTAACTGCTC
>CABXRK010000009.1 GCA_902514625.1 uncultured Bacteroidota bacterium | reverse complement strand
ACAATTGTTCAAAGATATTTAGTTACAAAAGACATCAATGAAGCTAATAAAAGTGTTTGGATTAACGCTATATTGTCTATTCCTGCATCAGTAATTTTCTTTTTTGTTGGAACAGCACTTTTTGTTTATTTTAAAAATTTCCCTAACGAATTAAGCCCTGATTTTATTTTAAATGATGCGATTTTCCCTTGGTATATAATCACACAATTGCCAAATGGTTTGTCGGGCCTTATGATTGCAGCTATTTTTGCTGCCGCAATGAGCAGTCTTAGTTCTAGTATGAATTCTGCAGCTGCTTCATATTTAAATGATATTCATCTTAGATTCAGATTTAGCAGAAAAAATAAATCTCTTAAAATTGCAAGATTATCAACATTAATTATTGGTTTATTAGGCATTTTTTTTGCTTTTTTTATGGCCTCTTATGATATAAAATCATTATGGGATGAATTTAATAAAATTTTAGGATTAGTTATAGGGAGTTTAGGAGGTGTTTTTTTATTAGGTGTTTTAACAAAAAAGGCAAATAGTAAAGGAGTCTTAACTGGGCTTATTTTTAGTTTTATTTTCCAATTATTTATTAGCTCATCAAAAACATTTCACCTTTTAATGTATTCGGCTACAGGAGTAGTTTCTTGTTTTGTTATTGGATATATAGCTAGTTTGGTTTTTAATTTAAAAAACAAAAATTAAATATTCATTTATAGAGAAGCATATTTAGCTACTTTATAATTGTTCTTTATTCATTAGGTTTTTTATTAAATTAGCTGAATTATTTATGGAAAATATAATACAATATTTTGAAAATATACCCAGCCTACACAGATCTATAATACTTATAGGTGGTATTTCTTTTTTTTGGATAATTGAAGGAAGTATTCCATTATTCAAATTTGATTATAAAAAATGGAATCATGCAATTCCGAATTTTTTTTTCACGTTAACTACTATTGTCATTAATTTTTTATTAGCTTTTATTTTGATTAATGCTTCTGATTATGTAGTTGAAAATAATTTTGGATTAATATCTTTAATTAACAATTCATCCATAGCGATAAAAATCATTTTCTGTATTTTCTTATTAGATTTTATTGGTGCGTATTTAGCACACTATGTAGAACACAAATTTAAACCCTTTTGGATGATTCATTTGGTACATCACTCGGATCATAACGTAGATACAACTACTGCAAATAGGCATCATCCTTTTGAGAGTTTAATTAGATTTTTTTTTACACTATTAGCTGTTTTAATTGTTGGAGCACCTATAGGATACGTAATGTTATACCAATCATTATCAGTAGTTTTAAGTCAGTTTAACCATGCAAACATTAAACTTCCAAAAACAATTGATAATATTATAAGTTATATCATAGTTTCTCCTGATATGCATAAAATTCATCACCATTATAGATTACCATATACTGATGCAAATTATGGAAATATTTTTTCTATATGGGATAGGATTTTTGGAACATATATTAATTTGGACCGAAAAAAAATAATTTATGGAGTTGATGTTTTTCCTGATGAGAAAAAAAACAGCAATATTAATGAATTATTAAAGCAACCTTTTCAACCATATCAAAAACCAACCGTTATTAAAAAATATTTAAAATAAGTTATATGATCAGATTTATTTTAATAAATTCGAGTTCTTTATGAGGTGTTTTTTATTAATCATAGCCGTTTTATTTATTGGATGCGAATCAAATCCAAAAAAGGAAAGTAATTGGATTTTTCTATTTGATGGTAAAACTACAAATGGTTGGAGAGGATATAATTCAAATGAAATTCCACCAGGTTGGATAGCTAAAGAAGGTATGTTAATGTTTGAAAGAAAAGATCTTCAATTAGAACAAGATTATGAAGGAGGTAGAGATTTAATTTATTATAAGGAACAATTTGATGAATTTGAATTATATCTTGAATGGAAAATTCCTCCTGGAGGTAACAGTGGAATCTTTTATCATGTTCAAGAAGGATACAACTTCCCTGGTGAAGCTTCACCAGAATATCAACTTATTGATGATGTTAATTATACCAAAATTCATGATGTGACAGAGTATAATAAAAGTTTTGGAGAGTCTGAACCGGAAAAACTTCAAGACTGGCAAAAAACAGGAGCTAATTATGCTATGCACACAGTTTCTGAGGGGGTTGAAAAAGTTCTTTTCCCAGCTGGGGAATGGAATTCAACTCGAATTATTTTTACAAATGAAAATGTTGAACATTGGTTAAATGGTGTAAAACTTTTGTCATTTGTTCCTTGGTCTGAGGAATGGGATAAATTAAGAAACTCTGGTAAATGGAATGATTATCCTGATTATGGAAAATACAAAACAGGCTATATTTCTTTTCAAGATCATGGAAGTTCTTTATGGTTTAGAAATATAAAATTAAAAAAGATTGTTTATTAAGTTAAATCTCTACTTAAGTCTAGTATATGAGTGATTCCTAGATAAGCTCCTTTTTTATTTGTAAGTATTAAATGATTAATTTTATTATTTAACATATATTTTAGAGCTGTGCTTTTTCGTGTTGTATAATCTATAGTTAAAGGGTTTTTTGTCATAAAATTAATTGCCGATATATTTGAAAGCACACTTTTTTTTGCTATAATTCTTCTTATATCACCATCAGTAATTATTCCAATTATTTTATTTTTATCATTAACTACAGTAGCTCCAAGTTTATTTTTAGATATAGTATTTATAATTTTTTTCAAAGTATCATATTTTTCAACGGATGGCATTTTAAATTTATTCTTTTGAAAATAAAATCGATCTTCTTTCGCTAAAAATTCATTTTCATAAAAGGATGTATTAAAGAATTGAATTTCTTTAATTATTTTATTTCCAACCCATTGATGTGAAAGATGGATTGGCACACTAAATCTTTTTTTTGAAAATTTACCAATACCGCTAAAAATAGTCCAAAGATTTGTCCAATTTTGATCTCTATGAATTATTTTCTGATTGAATTGAGGATGAATATATTCAACCTCTATTTTTTCAAAAGTAATTTTATCAAATAGAATGGTAATGGTAGTAATATGATCTAACCGTTCTTTTTTGTTTAATACTTTATCGTTGGGATTAATATGTTTAAGATCATTATGGTAGATAGAATTAATAGTTCGAGAATCATTATTAGAAATAGAATTTAATAAATTTTTTAAAATATTTAATCTATCTAAATTATAAGTAATTCCATCTTCTTTAAGTATATAAGTGTTTGTTTTATTTGATTTTGGATTAACATAATGCCCTAATCCTTTTACAGATATAATTAACCCGATTTTTTTAAGGAAATTATATGCTCTTTCAACTGTATCCCTGGAAATGTTTTTATCAAAACTAACTTCATTAATTGAAGGGATTTTTGTTCCTGGAAGTATTTCTTTTGATCTAATTTTAGAAATAAAAAAACTGATTATTTGTTTGTATTTAGGAACACTTGACCCATTTTTAACGGTAATATTTTTAACATTTAAAAATTCCATACCCACATATTTAATCTTAAACATACTTAAATTACAAAAAAATAACTATTTAATCATCTAGTTTAGAGTTAATTAAAATAAACATAATCTTTGACCAGCATACTTCAGGACAGTTAAAGTATTTTTTTTAAGTAAATTCTGAGAAATTTTAATGAAAAATAAAACCAATTTATTATGAGAAAATATTTTAGTATCATACTTATGACCACTCTAGGAGTGTTTTTATTTAGTGTACAGAGCGTTTTTTCTCAAAAGTCGTTGACAGGTAATATCTCGAGTGATGATGGACCTTTACCAGGTGCAACGATAATTGTGAAAGGAACGAATGCTGGAACCACCTCTGATTTTGATGGAAATTTTTCGATTATTGCAAGTGATGATGACATTTTATTAATTTCTTACGTTGGATATAAGACTCAAGAAATAGAAGTTGATAATCAGGAATCGTTTAGTATATTACTTGCTGCTGACACCGAATTAGAAGAAGTTGTTCTTACTGGTTATGGTGTTATAAAGAAAAGTGATGTTACTGGATCTATGTCATCATTAGGTGATGAGGATTTTAATATTGGCAATGTTACTTCAGTCGATCAATTAATGCAAGGTAGAGTAAGTGGTGTTCAAATCAACAGTTTTGATGGTGAACCAGGAGCTGGATTATCTGTAAACATTAGAGGTTCTAGTTCTATTACTGCTTCAAATCAACCATTATATGTTATTGATGGGTTGATAATTGATAATACTCCCAGTTTAAGTCCATCGGCTTTAGCTGCAGATAACAGAAATGAAGCAGCAAAAAACCCATTGAACACATTAAATCCAAATGATATAGAATCAATTGATATATTGAAAGATGCTTCTGCAACTGCTCTTTACGGAGCTAGAGCTGCAAATGGTGTAGTTTTAATTACAACCAAAAGAGGAGAGGCAGGTGAAACAAATATAACTTATTCAACTACTTATGGCACACAATCTATTGCTAATAAAATTGAGGTTCTTAATGCTCAAGAATACATGCAAGTTTTCAATGGAATAAGTCAAGACCTAGGAAATGGAATTATATTTTCAGAGTCAGATAAGGCTTTAATAGGAAATGGCACCAATTGGCAAGATCAAGTATTTAGAGATGGATTACTTAAAGAGCACAATCTTTCAGTTTCCGGTGGATCTGGAAATGGAAATACTAGATATTATGCATCTTTGAATTATTCTGATCATGAAGGAGTTGTAAAAAATACTGATCTTCAAAAATATATTGCCAGATTGAACTTAAGTCAAAAGATTGGAGAGAAATTTAGTGTGGATTTAAATATGACTATTAGTAGATTAGATGATAATCCTAGCTTAGAGACTTCAAGAAATAATGAGGTAGCAGGTACTGTTAATACGTCTATGCTTTATGATCCAACTGCGCCTATTTTTAATGATCCGATAACAAATCCTCTTGTTCCTTATTATAATTCAACTTTATTTAATATAAATAATCCTGTTGCAGTTCTTGAAGCAAATACAAAGAGCGCTATAACCAATAGAATAATGACCAATGTGAATTTAAATTGGGATGTTATTGAAGGTTTATCTACTAAAATTAATGCTGGAACAGACATAACTAATGTAAGAGCAGATGCACACTTAAATACATATACCTCTACTGGATTTTCTAGGAATGAAATAGCTGGTATTTCCACATTAAGTGGAATTAATAATTTGTTTGAGTGGACTGTAACTTATGACAAACAATTTAATGATATTCATTCAGTAAATGTTTTAGGAGGAGTTACATATCAAGATTTTTCTAGAATGACTACCCAGATCAGAGCTGAAGATTTTGCTGCTAAAGGAACATATACTAATAATGTAGGACTAGGGAATGGAGAAAAGAATTTTGTAGCAAGTGATAAAATTGTTTCTTCTTTGTTCTCTTATATTGGAAGAATAAATTATTCTTTTGCAGACAAATTATTAGTTACAGCAACTTTAAGAAGAGATGGTTCTTCAAAGTTTGGTTTAAATAATAAGTGGGGAACTTTTCCTGCTTTTGCTTTAGGGTATAAATTGGATGAGGAGAGTTTTGTTTCCGAATTATTTAATCAATTAAAGGTTAGAGCAAGTTGGGGACAAGTAGGAAATGAGGCTGTAGCAATAGCTGCATCTCAACAAACTTATGGAAGTGGAGGTAATGCTACATTTAATAATAGTCCCTATACTGCAATTGCTCCATCTAGAGTTGCTAATCCTGATTTAAAGTGGGAAACTTCTGAACAGACTAATATTGGAATAGATTTTGGAATTCTCGCCAATAGGATTAGCGGTAGTATTGATTATTTTGTTAAGGATACTAAAGACTTATTATTAGACCTTCCAT
The DNA here is from genome assembly GCA_902514625.1 of uncultured Bacteroidota bacterium. Lineage (GTDB taxonomy): Bacteria > Bacteroidota > Bacteroidia > Flavobacteriales > Flavobacteriaceae > TMED220. The sequence continues at coordinate 45,392 of CABXRK010000009.1, read as the reverse complement.
TACCAACATCATCTGGTTTTGCTAGTGTGCTTCAAAATGTTGGTAGTGTTAAAAATTCTGGAATAGAACTTTTAATAAGTGGAGGAATAATTAAAACTCAAGACCTTAGCTGGGAAACTACTTTTAACTTTACTACTACTAAAAATGAGGTAACCGATATTGGAGGCCTTGGTGAAATTAGTACAGGAAACATTGAAGCAATTGGAACTACTGGTGTGATTAAGCCGGGATGGTCTTTAAATGAGTATTATGGATATGAGATGAATGGTCTGCTTCAGAATGCAGGAGAGGTTGCTGCTTCAGCGACCCCTAACTCAAAACCTGGAGCTCCAAAATGGATAGATCATTCACCGGATGGAACTATTAATGCTGCTGATAGAGTTTCTTTAGGAAGTCAATTTCCTGATTATACATATGGGTTAAATAATGTTGTTAGATACAAAGACTGGACTTTAAATGTATTTATTTATGGTCAGGAAGGTAAGTATTTATTAAATGTTAATGCTCTGGAGAGTCTTTATCCTTTAAATTATAGGAGGAATCTATTTAAATTACATGGTCTTAATAGATGGACACCAACAAATACTGACACTAAATGGCCTTCTGGAGTTCTTACTTCGAGTTATGGCGGTGGTAAAGTGAATAACTTATCTGTTGAAGATGCTTCTTTTATGAGATTAAAAACAGTTTCAGTTTCTTATAATGTTCCTGTTGATAATATTAATTTTCTTAAATCACTACAGTTAGGTTTAATAGGAGATAATTTGTTAACTGTAACCGATTATACTGGATGGGATCCAGAGTCTAATAGACTTTCAAGTGGAAATTTTAGTGCTGATATTTCATCATATCCAACCGCTAGATCTATTATTTTGTCATTAACCGCATCATTTTAAAATAAAAAAATCATGAAAAATATTATAAATAAATTTTTAAAAGTATTTTGCGTAGGACTAGTTGCAATTACTTTGAATTGTGATACGGCTGTTGAGGAAGAAATTTTTTCTCAATTAGCAGCTGGGAACTATCTAACTTCTCAAGATGGTATTGAAACTTTACTTTTCTCTGCATACTCACAAATGAATAATAGTCATGCTCCTCAAAGATATTTTGCTTCAGAATTACCTTTTCAGGATACATGGGGAAGGAGTGGTAGTTGGGAAGAAAGAACTGCTGAACCATTAACTAATTTTACATGGAATTCTGCTTCATTTTTTGTTCCTGATATGTGGGTTGACCTTTATCGCTCTATCAGAGATGTTAATATTGTATTAAAAAATCTAGGTGATGATTTTCCAGCAGATTTTAAAAGTAAAGTTGAGGGTGAAGCTAGGGCATTAAGAGCCTCTGCATACCAAGATATATTAGCTTTTTATGGTCCTGGTCCTTTAATAACTCAAGAAACAGAAACTCTTATAAATCCTAGAGCTTCTGAGGGTGAAATGCAAACATTTATTGAAACTGAATTTAATGCAGCTATTGGTTTGCTTCCAAGTTCTCAGTCTGATTGGGGAAGATTTGATAAAGGGATGGCTATGGGGTCTTTATTAAGATTTTATATGAATACAAAACAATATTCCAAAGCTATTACCTTAAGTAAACAAATAATGGATTTAGGAAAGTATTCATTAGACCCTAGTTATACTGCAGTTTTTGCTGCTAATAATCAAGGAAATAGCGAGATAATATATCCTGTAGTAAAAGCTGGTACTTCTCAAGGGATGTGGTTAATTTGTGTTACACTTCCAAGGGATTACCCTCGACCAGATAATCAAGGAACCTGTGCTGCGGTTGTTTACGGAAATGACTGGTTTATGGATCTTTTTGAACCTGATGATATTAGAGGTAAGGATCATATGATAAGGTCTTATACGAGTAATACTGGTGCTGATATTGTTGGTTACGGTATAAATGAAAGTATAATGTTAAAGTATCCTATTGATCCTGGAGCTTCTGGTGCATTTGCCAATAATAATGATTATCCTCATGTTAGATATGGTGATGTATTAATGCATAGAGCAGAAGCTTTAAATGAAACCAGTGGCCCTAGTCAAGAGGTGATAGATTTAGTTAATCAAATAAGAACGAGAGCTGGTGCTTCTGCAATTACTCTTGCCGCTTATTCAACAAAAAGCGCATTAAAAGCTTTTATGATGGAAGAAAGAAGAAGAGAGTTTTTCTGGGAAGGTAAACTTCGAGAGGATGCAGTTAGAAATGGCGTTTATATTTCTACTGCTCAATCAAAAGGGAAACCTGCGCAAGATCATCATGTACTTTATCCAATACCATTAGCCGAAATGGATGCTAATAAAGAGATGACTCAAAATCCTGGATATTAATTTAGTTTTTACAATAGAGTTGGATTTGAGTTAATTTTGTTTAGATTTAGAGAAAAACCTCCCAATAAATTTTTTTTGGGAGGTTTTTTATTAAATTTCAAAAAAAAAAAAAATGAAAAAAAAATATTTTATATTTTCCAGCATAACATTCTGTATGTTATTTGTATTAATTTCTTGTAGAAATACTCAACAGTTTAATGAAGAAAAGAATCAAAAACCAAATTTTGTAATTATTTTTTGTGATGATTTAGGCTATGGAGATATCGCTTCTTTTGGAAACCCTATCATAAGAACACCAAACCTAGACATAATGGCTAATGAGGGTCAAAAATGGACTCAATTTTATGTTGCTGATCCTGTTTGTACACCTAGTAGAGCCGGTTTATTAACAGGAAGATATCCTATTAGATCAGGTATGACATCTTCCGTAAGACCTGTTTTTTTTCCTGATTCAGCTAATGGTTTAAAGTCTGAAGAAATTACTATAGCTGAAGTCTTAAAAGAACAAGGATATAAAAGTGCAGCAGTTGGGAAATGGCATTTAGGTCACTTACCTCAATTTTTACCTCAAAGTCAGGGTTTTGATTCTTATTATGGAATTCCTTATTCTAACGATATGGATGCAGAAAGGGGAACTTTTATGGAATATTATAACAATTCAATAAACTCTGATTATATTGCTAAAATTGAGGGTTTTAATGTTCCAATAATTGAAAACACCAAAGATATTGAACGTCCAGCAGATCAAACAACTATAACAAAACGTTACACTGAAAGAGCAGTAAGTTTTATTAATGAAAATAAGTCTAATCCATTTTTCTTATATCTAGCTCATAGCCTTCCACATATTCCATTATTTGCATCTGAAAATTTTTTAGGAAAAAGTAAAGGAGGACTTTACGCTGATGTAATTGAAGAAATTGATTGGAGTGTTGGACAAGTAATAAAGTCTTTAAAAGACAATAACTTAGAAAGAAATACTATTGTTATGTTCACTTCAGATAATGGTCCTTGGCTTTTATTTAAAACTCATGGTGGTTCTTCAGGGCCTTTAAGAGCAGGAAAAGGAACTACTTTTGAAGGAGGTCAAAGAGTTCCTACAATTTTTTGGGGTCCTGGTAATGTCAAACCTGGAATCATTTCAGAAATGGGGTCTACTTTAGATATAATAAATACTTTTGCTGAAATGTCAGGTGCTGAATTACCAACAGATAGAAAAATGGACGGTTATGATTTATCTAAAGTCCTCACAGAAAAAGAGGTTAGTCCAAGAAATGAATTTCATTATTGGGCTTTTGCTGAGTTACATGCAATAAGGAAAGATAAATGGAAACTTCATATTAAACAAAGAAAACCTGTAATGTATAGTAGCCCAACTATTATTCTAGATAAACCTGAACTATATGATTTAAATAGCGATATCTCTGAAAAGTATGATGTTTCAGATAAAAAACCTAAAATTGTTTCTACAATGTTAAAATCAATTGATTTACATTTAAAAGATGTTGAAGGATCAACTCCTGATCAATTGGTTGATAGAATTGATGGTTATAATATGAGAACTGAAGAGCTTAAAAATGACAATTAGAAAATTAGTTGTACTTTTTTTTTTAATATTTAGTAGTTGTAGTAAAACTAATTTAAATAAGCCAAACATTTTATTGATTGTCTCAGATGATCAAGGTTATTATGATGTTTCATATTATGGAACTAAGGACATTAAGACTCCAAATATTGATAAAATTTGTGAAAATGGAATAAGATTTGATAATTTCTATGCTAATTCTCCTGTTTGTTCTCCTACTAGAGCTTCATTGATGACCGGTTTATATCCTGACTTTGCAGGTGTTCCCGGAGTAATAAGGACTTTTTCTAATAATAACTGGGGCTATTTAAGTCAAAAAGCAAAGTTACTTCCTGATCAATTAAATAAATTAAATTATAATACGGCTTTAATTGGGAAGTGGCATTTGGGCCTTAAATCTCCTAATACTCCCAATGAAAGGGGATTTAAATTTTTTAAAGGTTGGTTAGGAGACATGATGGATGATTACTGGAAACATCTTAGACATGGAATTAATTATATGAGATTAAATGATCAAATTATTAAACCAATAGGTCATGCAACAGATCTTTTTACTAATTGGGCTATTGAGTATATTAAATCTAATCGTGACTCAGAAACCCCATTTTTTTTGTATTTAGCATATAATGCTCCTCATTTTCCAGTTCAACCTCCAAAGAGTAATTTAGATATTGTAAAAAACAGGGAAATAGGAATTGATAGTATCAGAGCTAATTTGGTTGCATTTATTGAGCATATGGATGATGGGATTGGAAAAGTAATTCAAGAATTAAAAGATTCTGGTAAATATGACAATACTGTTATTATTTTTACTAGTGATAATGGAGGCCATTTACCAAGTAAAGCAAATAATGGTCCTTTAAGAGATGGTAAGCAAAGTGTTTATGAGGGGGGATTGAAAGTTCCAACAGTCATAAGTTGGAAAGATAAATTAAATAAGAAAGGTATCTCAAATATGATGCTATCTACTATGGATTTATACCCTACTATTCTTGAAATAGCAGGTTCAAAAAAGGATTATAAAATTGATGGAATAAGTTTTTATTCTGAATTAATTAATCCTAAGAATAACCATAAAAACAATAGAACTATATATTTCACAAGGAGAGAGGGTGGTAGTAGATATGGGGGTCAATCTATTTATGCACTTAGAAAAGGGGATTGGAAATTACTTCAAAATTCACCATATGATTCTTATGAATTATATAATTTATTAAATGATCCTCTAGAGAAGAATAATCTAATAAATAATGAAGTTGAAAAATATAAAGAATTAAATTCTTTGCTTATGAAGCATATTCAAATAGGAGGTAAAGTTCCCTGGCAAGACTATAAATAAACTCTGTTTATGTATAAAATATTTAATGTTTTAATTTTTTTTATACTTGCTATTTCATGTGAAGTCTCCAATAATAAACTATTAAAAGCTCTTCCAGAGGGTAAAACAAATATTAAATTTTCAAACATTGTTAAAGAAAATGATTCTGTTAACATATTAAATTATGAATATTTTTACAATGGAGCAGGAGTTGCCATAGGTGATCTTAATAATGATAGTTTGCCTGACATTGTTTTTTCAGGTAATCAAGTTGATAATGCGATTTATTTAAATAAAGGTGATTTAACATTTGAGGATGTTTCCATTGAATCAAAATTTTCAAAAAAAAATAAATTATTATGGTCATCTGGTGTTAATATAATTGATATAAATAACGATGATCTTTTAGATATCTATGTTTGTAATACATTAAGAAAAAATAGTTCTTTTAGAAAAAATTTATTATTCATTAACCAAGGAATAAATGATAAATTAATACCAGTTTTTAAAGAAATGTCTGAAGAATATAATTTATCTGATAGCTCATATTCATCAAACGCTCAATTTTTTGATTATGACAATGATGGGGATCTAGATGTTTTTATTGGTGTTAGTCAGATAAAAGATATGAATCCAAATGTTTATCGTGATATGTCAAAAGATAAAAACCCGATAAGTGTAGATAAAATTTTTGAAAATAGATGGAATGACAGTTTAAAACATCCTGTCTTTGAAGATGTCTCAAAAAAAGCCGGAATTATATTTCAAGGTCAAACCAATAGTGTATTAATTAGTGATTTTAATTTGGATGGCTGGCAAGATATATACGTAGGAAATGATTTTTTAAGTAATGACATATTATATATCAACAATAGAGATAAAACATTTTCTGATTCATCAGGTAAGATATTTAAACATTTTAGTTTAAGTTCTATGGGGGCAGATCTTTCAGACATAAATAATGATGGAAAATTAGATTTGTTTGTTTCTGAAATGCAACCATTTTATAATAAAAGGAAAAAATTATTTCAAAGACAAACTAATTATTCAAAAGAACAAATCACAAAAAAATTTAATTATCATTATCAATATTTTAGAAATGTTTTTCAATTAAATATGGGGTTAAATCCAAACACAAAATTACCATTATTTTCAGAAATTGGAATGTTGTCTGGTATAAGTGAGACAGATTGGAGTTGGTCATCATTTTTTGCAGATTTAGATAATGATGGATGGAATGATCTCTTTATTGCTAACGGATTTCCTAAAGATATTTTAGATAAAGATTTTAGTGATTTCAGAAATAATTCGGGAAGTTTCTTTAGAACCAAACAGTTGTTAAAAATTTTACCTGAGGTTAAAACTAAAAATTTTGTTTTTAAAAACAACAAAGATCTAACTTTTATTGATATGACAGATTCATGGGGTATAGAGCAACCAAGTCATAGTAATGGTGCTGCATATGCAGATTTAGATAATGATGGAGATTTAGATATAGTAATAAACAATGTAAATGATAAAGCAAGTATTCTTGAGAATTTATCTAACAACAAGGAAATTAAAAATAATCACATTAGATTTAAATTAGTTGGCTCTGATGACGATAACGTAATATATGGAAGTTCTGTAACCATTTATTACAATAATTTAAAGCAAAAGCAAGTATTAATAAATCAAAGAGGTTATTTGTCTCAATCAGAAAATATTTTACATTTTGGATTAGGTGAAAATAATAAAATTGATTCTATTCAAATTAGATGGGCGAATCAAAACACTCAAACTTTATTTAAAGTAAAAATTAATCAAGTCAATTATATTAAAAAAAATAAGTTAAAGAATAGTAAAAGGACTCAAATCTATAAAAAGAAAATTTTTGATGATGTTTCTAATGAGACTATGATTCTTTATAATGATTTTGATTATGATTTTGATGATTTCGATCTTCAAACAACAATTCCAAAGAAATTTTCACAAAATGGACCTTCATTAGCGGTTGGAGATTTAAATGGTGATGATTTGGAAGACCTAATAATTGGAGGGAATTCTTATTTTAAAGAAACTATTTTTTTTCAAAATGAAAATGGAAAGTTTAAGAAGAAACAAATCAATCTAAAAAGCGATTCAGAATTATTAGAAGAAGATTCTGGGATATTTATTTTTGATATTGAGAATGATGGTGATAATGATATTTATATTGTTAGAGGGTCAGCCCAATTCCCTTTTAAAAGTAAATATTATAAAGATGGACTATGGGTTAATGATGGACATGGAGAATTTTCTAATCATTCAGACAAGCTACCTCCTAATAGAAATAATGGGTCTGCAGTTAAAGGAGCAGATTTTGACAATGATGGTGACATTGATTTATTTGTTGGAGCGGGAATAAAACCCTCGAATTATCCGCTTTCTGATTCTTCTTATTTAATTGAGAACATTAGTGAAGGTGATAATATTGGATTTGTTGATTCTACTGAAAAAATAATTATTAAAAAGCCTATAGGAATTGTAAATGATGCTATTTGGACTGATTTTAATGGTGATCACTTAGTAGATTTAATTATTGTATCTGAATGGAGTAATCTTAGATTTTTTGAAAATAATAACGGGAAGCTTTATGAAGTTAATAATTCAGGTATAGACAAATATTTTGGTTGGTGGAATAGTATACTTTCTTCTGACATTGATAATGATGGTGATTTAGACTATCTAGTAGGTAATTTTGGAACAAACACATTGTTTAAAGCTAATTTTAATGAACCAATTTCTATAATTGCAAAAGATTTTGACTCAAATAGCTCTTTAGAATCATTTTTATCTTTTTATGTAAGAGATAGTATTGGAAATAAAAAGAATAACTATATCTATCATGTTTGGGAAGATGTTGTTAAGCAATATCCCTATTTGAGAAAATTCTACAATTCTCATGGAAAATATGGTGAGGCCACTAAAGAAGAAGTTTTAAGTAAAATTGATTTGAATGGATCTATTAATTTAGAAGCTAATTTCCTTAAAACTGCTATGGTTGAAAATTTAGGAAATAATAAATTTAAAATTATCGAACTTCCTAACAAATTACAGTTTTCTTCTATTTATGGTATCCTAAAAAGTAATATCAATAATGATCAATTTGAGGATTTTATTTTTATTGGAAATAATTTTGGCTTAGAGCCAAACCAGGGAAGATCTGATGCTCTTAATGGAGTAGTTTTATTAAATAATGGTAATATGAAATTTAATGTTTTAGAATTAGAACAAACTAATTTATTAATTCCTGGAGATGCAAAAAGCAGTGTTAAGCTATTTATAAAAAATAAGGGCTTTATTAATATATTTTCTCAGAATAATGATTCGTTGAAAATTTATAAAAATACATTTACTTCATCCAAAAGAATTGTTGATTGGAATGATCATGAAATAAGTTGTTTAATTACTTTTAAAAGTGATAAGCAAAAGAGGATATATAGACATGGGAATCAATCGTTTCAATCTCAATCATCTGAAAAAGTTTTGGTCATGGAGAATATGATTTCAATTGATTTTTTTTCAAAAGATGGTAATAAAACTAGAACCATAACTTTTTAATTAATTATAGTGATAAAATTTATCCGTAGAATAAAAATCAAAGAATTAATTCAGGCTATATGCTATATATGAGTCTCCGGATTTAGTTCCCATTTTCCCACCTCCACATGCAATTACAACGAATTGTTTGTCATCTATTTGATATGTTATTGGAGTTGCATATCCTCCTGCAGGAAGTTTAGTTTTCCATAATTCTTCACCATTTTTTTTATTGAATGCTCTGAAGTATTCATCATTTGTTGCTCCAATAAAAATCAATCCCCCTGAAGTAACAATTGGTCCACCATAATTTTCAGTTCCAGTTTTAGGGAATCCCTTTTTTGTTAGACTATCATATTCACCTAAAGGAACACTCCAAGCTAATTCACCCTTATTTAAATCAATTGCATTTAGTGTCCCCCAAGGAGGCTTAATGGCTGGATATCCATATTCATCCATAAATCTTCCATAATATTTTATTGAGTAAGGTAGTGCATTTGGATCAAGATCGTTAAAAGATGATTGATCAATTTCTATAGTTTCATCATCTAATAGGTAAGAAGAAATAGCATTAATTTGAGATTTATTTAAGTGAGGTAGAGGCATCATTGAACCTTTACCTTTTTTAATTATTGATGCTAATTCTTTTTGATTAAATCTATTTTTTAAATTTTTTAAATCTGGAAGATTAGAAATGCCTTGAAGTTCAGGTCCATGGCATCTAGAACATTGTTGTAAGTAAATTGATTTCCCGAATTTTTGAACGTTTTTATCTTTTATTTTGTCTAATTTGAAAGCTTTTGACACCCAAGGCATTTCATTAGAATTAATATATAACATTCCACTTTCGGGATCATATCCCGCTCCTCCCCATTCTCCTCCGCCATCTAATCCAGGAAAAGTAATTGTTGCTATTTTGTCACTAGGTGGTTGAAACTGACCTAAGGAATTTAAAGTCAACCATACTTCTTCAACAGTTTTATCAGACACCTTATCCTTTTGCAATGGAGACCAAGCCAATAATGCTTTTGAATTAGGAAACATATCATTTATTAGATCCTTAGTGAATTTTTGTCTAGCGAAAGGGGGTATTTTAGTAGGAAGAGGTTGGGTTGGCCATGCTTCTTCTCCTATAAGTTCTGATTTAGGAAATGGAAATTCTTTAACTGGAAATATATGTTGACCATTTTTTCTATTGAAAACAAATACATGTCCGGATTTTGTTATTTGAACTATTGCTTTTATAACTTTACCTTCTTTATTTATTTCAACTAAATTTGGTGGAGCAGGAATATCTCTATCCCATAGATCATGATGTACAAATTGATAATGCCAGATTCTTTTACCCGATTTAGCATCTAAAGCAATAAGGCAATTTGCAAATAAATTTTTTCCTTTTCTATTTCCACCATAAAAATCATATGAAGCTGATCCAGTTGGAATATAGACTATTCCTGACTCTTCATCAAGAGTCATTCCAGACCATGAATTTGCACCTCCAATATATTTCCAAGCATCTTTAGGCCATGTATCATATCCAAATTCTCCAGGATTTGGTATAGTATTAAATCTCCAAACTAATTCCCCGGTTCTTAAATCGTATGCCCTTATATGACCAGGGGATCCACCAGGACCTTCATGGACTCTAGTACCTTGAATTAGAATGCCATTAAAAATAACGCCAGGAGTATTAGAAATAGCAACAATTGTTTCATAGGGTCTTCCAAGATTCTTACGTAAATCGATTTTTCCATTTTCCCCAAAAGAACTTTCTATTTTTCCACTTTTTGCATCTATAGAATAGATGTATTTTCCTGAAGTATAAAGTATTCTTCCATTTTCATTATCATCCCAATATATAACACCCCTATTTACTCCCCATCCTGGGGAAACTTTGTCATCAGGATTAAATTTCCATAATTCTTTTCCAGTTTTAGCATTAATTGCAAATAGTTTTAATTGAGGATTTGTTCCATACAAAATAGTGTCAATTACTATTGGACTACACTGAATTTGAGTCCTATTATTTTTCCCGACATCTCCAGAACTATAAGACCATGCTTTTTTAATATTTTTAACATTAGAAATATTTATTTGATTTAATGATGAATAATGAGATCTTGATTTATCACCTAAATATTCAGACCAGTTTATAAAATCAACCGTTTCTTTATGGATAGATTCACAACCGAATAAAAGAAAAATGGTTAACAATTTCAGTGAAACTTTTGGATACATCAAATATTTTTTATTTAATATACTTAATTAAAAGATAATTACATCAATTTATTTTCTTTTATAAAGAGATTTTAGTGCCATATAAAATACTTGAATCATTTACATTTCCTTTAACATATTGAATTGAAGATGATCTGCTAGTATATCTAAGAAAAACAGAGATGTTTTTAGTAATTGCGTAAGACAAATATAAATTAAGATATAAGCGAATATCTCTTAAATCATTTAGGTTTAATTGAGAATAGATAGTTGAGAGAAATGAAACTTGATTGGTTATTTTTATATAAGAAAATGAGTTTAAAGAAAACCTCCAGTTATATTTTGTGAATTTAGGATAAGGTATTTTTGAATAAATATAAGAAGGATATTTTTCTATTTCATAGAAAGGTCCATATGCAAAATCTAAATAATTAGTTTCTTTTGTAAGGATTCTATTTCTTAATCCTAAACCGTATAAATTTCTTGAATTAATTGATTCTCTTAAACTCTTTCCAAGTTGAATAAAACTAAAGAGAGAGTTATTAGACTTATAATTATAGTTATATCTAAATTGACCACTTATGTTATTGTCAAACAGAGTCCCATTAAACTTTGTCATTGAATTTTGAAAAGACAATCTATATAGATTTTTATCAACTTTTTGCCCAAGAATCAAACTTGAATTTAAAATGCTCATTTTTATATTTCCCTTTGTAGATAATCCTGAAAATTCTCCGAACACATGAAATGTTGAATCAATTTTTTTTAAACTGGATTCAGTGTCTATGATTACTTGACCAAATAAATTAATAGAATAAAAAACAAATAATATTTTTAATGGATATTTTTTCATATTTTTCTATGGAATAATTATTTTTTAATATGTTTATTAATATACAAATATTCTATTATACTTAAATATTTACAATATTTGTAATTTTTAAATTATTTTTATCAATTTTAAGATGTTTACTAGATTAATACTTTTTTTCGTTATTATCTCATTTAGTTTTGTTTTTGGACAAGATTCTAAAAACCCCAATTCATTATATGAAGAGTTAGGAAATTATGTGATCAAAAATTATGATAATGTATTTTTAGATAGACCTGAAGCAATTAGATCTGTAATTAAATCTAGCAAAGATAATTTGGTTTATTATGGGACTTTTAATGGAATTATAGAATATGATGGCAAAAATGTTAATAGAATTCAAATTAAAGGTATTGTTGAAAATGAAGTTGGAAGTGAGGATGTAAGAAATATAATAGAATCTTCTTTTGGAAAGATTTTTGTTTCAGGGAGATCTGTTTTAGGTTTTTTGCAAAATAACGAGTTTGGATCTAAGCAATATAATTCTTTACTAGATCAAATTCCAGATTCTATAGATAATAAGCGACAACAATTTATTGGTACTAAGGAATTTAATAATAAAATATATTTTACTACTCCTGAAAAAATTTTTAGATGGGACGGAAATAAATTTGATAAAATTTGGAAATTTTCAGATTATGAGGGAAGTATCGATTCACCTGGAAAATTACATTTTTTATTTAAAGTTGGAGATAGATTATTTATCAGACAATGGGGAGTTGGTTTATTAGAATATAGAAACGAAGATTTTCAATTCGTTAATGGTTCAGAGATTTATTCTAATAATAGGATTGAAGTTATGTTTAACTCTGACAATCAAAATATTTCTATTTTAAGCAGTACTAATGGCGCTTATAAATTCAATGGAAAGAAAATTATTAAAAATAAAAATAAGAAACTAGATAAATGGTTGATTGAATCGAATGTTACATATAATTCTGAGTTATCATTTTTTTCAGATGGTTCAATTCCAATTATTTCAAATGATGGAATTTTAATTTTAAATCAACAACAAGAAATAATTAATTTAATTGATGAATCTGATGGTCTTTTGTCTAGTCAGATTACTGATTTATTTATTGACGCCAACGATGATTTATTTGTAACAAATCTTTTGACTGCAGCAAAAATTAATTTTGATAACTCTTTAACTACATTTGATAGATCTGAGGGTATAAAAGGTGTTGTTACAAAAATAAAGAGGTTAAATGATAAGATATTTTTTTCAACCACTGAAGATATTTTTTCTGTTGAATCAAATTCGAACGCTCTTGAAGATGCATCTATTCTTGAGTTAGGCGTTGATGACTATGTTAGAGATTTTAATTTATTTAATAATGCAATAGTTTCTGCAAACAATTTTGGTTTGACTGAATTTAACCAGGGAAAGATCATGAATATTCTTTCTGATAGGGGAGTTCAACTACCTATCCAAAGTGCTTTATCAGAAGAATTACTTATCATTTCTCATCCTTCTGATGGAATAGTTTTTTTGAAAAGAAATAATAAAGGCATATTAAAAAAAATCAGTTCCTATAAACCGGCTTCTGACGTTGGAGTTAGTGGTTTCAGAGAAATTAAACCTGGAGTTTTATTTATTGAATCCTCAGATGATGAAGGTTCTTTTATTGGAAGTTATAACAATAAAGGAAAATTGAATTTTGAAAGACTTTTAATTCCAAAAAATGACAGTTTATTTAAATCACTTAAACTCCCAAGAACAGTTTTTTTAAATAGTGATTTAGAAGATTATTTTATGGAACCTAAATTATGTGTTTTTGAATCGGGAGTTGGATTACTTGCTTTTGATTTAACTGATGGGATTATATATAGATTTACTTCAGACAATAAATTATTAGCATTAAACAAAAAAATTGATCAAATTTTTGAAAATGGAATTAATAATTTTAATCCCTATACTATTATAAACGGTGTTGATCAATTTACTACAGTAAATAAAAAAACAAGAAACAATTGGTTTTTGACAACTAATGGTCTTTTAGAGGTTAAATTTAGTGATTCTTCATATGTAATTAAGGAAAAATATAATTATGGAAAAATTGATTTTACTGAATTAAAGGGATCTTTTTATGCGGAAACTAAAAATAACATTGAATCAATATGGTTAGGATCTAAAGATTCTAAAATAATTAGATGGTCACCTAAATTAAAAAGGAATAGTTTCAATGATATTCCAAAACCACTTATAAAAGAAATTTATACAGGAGCAGATTTACACAATTTTTCTATTGAAGATATTTCATATGATATAAGCAGGAATATGAAATTTAATTTAGCATTTCCTTCATATAATAAGGAAGAAAATAATCAATATAGAGTTTTTCTTGAAGGTCAGGATGAGCAATGGAGTGGGTGGTCAGCTAATTCAGAAAGATCATATACAAATTTAGATCTGGGGTCATATAATTTTCTCTTTCAAGCTAAAGATACAAATGGTAATGAAAGTGAAATCTTATCATATCAATTTAAAATTAAGCCTCCATTTTATCGGACTTATCTTGCTTGGATTTTATATATAATTATTTTTATAATAAGTATATGGTTATTAATTAAATATCAGGCAAAAAAATCTCTAGCTAAGGCTGATAATAAAAGAAAAGCTGCTGAATTGGAAGAAGCTAAAAAAATGCAGCAAAATATGCTTCCAAAGGTTTTTCCTAAATCTAAATTTTTTGAAATTTCTGCTGGATTAATAACATCGACTGAAGTGGGAGGTGATTATTATGATTTCTTTGAATCTGAAAATGGAGATGTTTTTGCTGTGTGTGGTGATGCTACAGGTCATGGAACCACATCAGGCATGATGGTTTCAATTATTAAATCTGCTTTAAATAGTTTACCTGTTCTTCCAGTTAATAAAATACTAGAGGAATTGAATAACATAGTTAAAAAGATAGATCTTAAAAGAATTAAAATGAGTTTAGTAATTTCTAAAATTTCAAAGGACAAATTAACTTTAAGCTCAGCAGCTATGCCGCCAGTTTATTTTTATAATGCTTCTACAAAAGAATGTGAAGAAATTTTAATTCAAGGGATTCCTTTAGGAGGATTAAGAAATGAAAAATACGATTTACTTAATATGAAATTTAAAAAAGATGATGTTTTAATTATGTTATCTGATGGATTGCCTGAGGCAGTAAATAAATATAATGAAATGTATGATTATGAAAGGATTAGAGAGTTTATATTAAAGAATATTTCAAAATCTGCAGATGAAATAAAGACTTTATTATTACAAGAATTAGATAATTGGATGGATGGAATAATTCCAGATGATGATGTTACATTTGTAGTTGTAAAAAGGAAATAATTAATAATTGCTGTAAGCAGAATAAGTAGCGTTTTTTCTTGCTTCAGAAGCGTAATTAACTTTTGAAGAATTTTGGGATTTACTTGAAGTGTTTTCTGATTTTTTACTTTTATTTTTTTTCGTAGAGGAGTAGTTACCATAACTAGAGTAATTAGCTCTAGTGTTTTTGTTTGATTTTGAATCATTGCTAACTACAGAACCACCATAACCAGAATTAAAATCACTTGACTTAGCTTTTTTAAAGGCACTTGAATCAAAAGAGACCTTATTAGAAACTTCTGTGCCATCATTAGAACAGTTGTATAATAAAATTGTAAAGGAAAATAAAAATATTTTTTTTAACATAAACTTTCTAATATTTCAAATATATTACTTTAATTTTTTTAATCAACTAATACTTTAGTTAGATTTACTAACATTTTTATTTTACTCTGACGTGTAAAAGTCCGTTTTTTTCTTTTTTTGCTTCAACAAATGTAAATGTACCATCTCCATTATCTTCAGTAGCATACCTGTTAATTTGAATAAAGGTGTCATTATCAATCATATCAATGTCAGCACTTTGCCCATCAGACCATACTTTAGTGTCTGGCGGAGTCCAATTTCCTGTTCCCATTTCAAAGAACTCGGTTAATACACCATCTTTATAAGTAAATTTACCTATTAATCCAGCACCTCCAAAATTTTGATCTCCTTCTTTAGCTAGAGTGAAATCATAATTAACCATAACATTTCCTTTATGATAAAGTTTATGATCGTCAAGTCCATCAGGTAAACCTATAGTGTCAACAGGTATATTATTAACATAACGAACATTTGCAATATGTTTCCAAACTCCATCTAAAATAGTTTGTTCAGCAGATGATTCAATTTTTTTATTTAATTCAGAATATATAGTAGTCACAGAATCTGGCTGGAGCCATTTATGGTTATATATATTACCATCAAATGTTGAAGTAAATTCCCACTTAAAAGAATTATTTTTTAAAATAGAATCTCTAACAGCTCCTCTTTGCTCAAAACTAGGACCCCACATTAAACCATTACCAATCATATTTGTCATATATTCATTCATAGGAGAATAATTAGTGCTTGCTGAATAATTATAAGAACCATAACCTCCAGCACCACTCTTCCAAGGCATTTTAATACCATTGTCTTTGGCTGTTTTAGGAGTAGGGTCATTACTAATCCAACAAAATTTACCATCGACATATGCCTTCACTTGTCTGGGTATTTTTCCTTCGGAATCTTTAATGTCTTTATAAAAAACTGTATCTACTGCAACACCTTTAACGTATTGAATAGTACCAATTCTATCATAGAAACCTTCAAAGTTATTTTCTTTTTCTATTTTTTTTGTAGAAACTTTATTTTCTCCACAGGAGATTAATATTATTGTTGATAATAAGAGTAATAGTTTTTTCATTTTTTTATTTTATTTTAACAAAATATTCACTTGTATTTAAATATCCCTCGTTTTGATTTGGACCCCATTTTTGACTATAAGAGTTTTCTTTTAGATCTACATCAAAGGAAATAAATGTACCGTTTTCATCTTTATCTGGTAAATTTTTATGAAATTCTTCAAAACCTGCCATAGCATAGTCAATTCTTTCAGTTAAGACATTATCTTTATAAGTAAAATTACCGTAGAAAGATCCTCCATAGAAATTTCCTTTAGAGGGGTCATCAGCAGTGAAATCTCTTGTAAAAAACATAGCCTTTCCTTTATAATAAATTTTATATTGAACAAAATCATCCATTGAATTAAATATTGTATCTACTGGAACTTCGTTAACATGCTCAATAGTTCCTTCCCTTTTCCATATACCATCAAGAGCTGAAGATTCTCCTTCAGGGGTTTTAACATAATACTCAGCAAGTCCAGTTCCATTTGTTGCATTTCCAAAAACTTGCAGAAATTCATTTGAATTTGATGCAATTATTGGAACTTTATATTTCATTAACTTATTCTTATAATCAACCTCCCATCCATATTTAATAAGAGTATCAACAGGAATAGAATTAAAAGATGCCCTATGACCAAAACCATATTTGACGAGTTCGTATAATGAATCATTTTTAACTTTAAATGCTCCATATATTCCACCACCATATCCCCAAGGAGGGATTGAATCAGAATTATTATTAGTGAACTTATCATTATTCATCCACATATGTCCTTGTTTTGAGAAAAATTTTGTTTGTCTAAATCCATCAGTAGTTAAGATTGTATCAACTGGAATAAAATTAACTAATTCTACAATACCTATCCGCTCATAGAATCCTTCTAAATTAAGTTCATTAGATTTTTCTTCAGAAGAAGTAGGGTTTCCGCAAGAGAAAATTATGAAAGATAAAAAGAAAACAAAAATTGATTTTTTCATTAGAAATATTATTTGTTATTTAATATAAAAGTTTATTTATTTACTCCAGTCATCAAAAATAAAAAAAATACTAGTATTTTAGGTAAAATACTTAAATAAAATGTTTATTATTATAGATTAATTTAAAATAAATTAAAATCATGAGTAAGAATCCTACTGTAGAATTAAAGTTACCTATTCTTAAAAACATGGAACTTATTGCAACTCAGACAGCGGAAGTAGTATCTAAACATATGAATCTTTCAGAAGAAAAATCAGGAGAGATTTCTATGGCAATTATTGAAGCTTGTATTAATGCTTTTGAACACTCTGAATCAAAAGAAGAAATATTTATTCATTTTATAATTTCTGATGAATCATTAACAGTTAAAGTTATTGATCAAGGTGTTGGTTTTGATGCTTCAGAAATTGAGATACCAGATATTGAAAATAAACTAAAAAGTAGTGAGAGAAAGCGCGGTTGGGGCATAATGTTAATTAAAGAATTAATGGATCATGTCGATTTTGTTTCAGATTCTTCTGGAACGACTTTAACAATGGTTAAAAATAAAGATAAAAATGAGTAAAATTTTAAATGTAGATAATTCAAATGGACTTGTTGTAATAAGTACTGAAGGGTATTTAAATAAAGATTTGGGTGAAGAAATTCAAAATATTGCTGTTGAATATATAGATAATGGTAGTAATAATTTTCTGTTAAATCTAAGTCAATCAAATATTGTAAATAGTATTGGAGCCTCTATTATAATTGAATTGATAGAAAAACTTCAAGAAGTAGACGGTAAATTGTCATTTTGTGAATTAGCACCAATTATTGAAAAGACTTTCAATATCATGGGACTTACTAAGTATTGTAAGACTTTCAATTCTCAAGCAGAAGCATTAGAGGCATTAAAATAATGTTTGATTTATCGGAACTCAATTTTATTTTAAATAAAAAAAAATCATTTAAAGGAAAAATCTCTTTATTGAATGATTTTTTATTTAATAACAATATTGAATTCCAAGTTTATTTTTTTTCAAAAAATTTTATAAAAAAATTTGAAGTGAATAATCTTTTTTATTCAGAAAAAATCAATTTTCAAAAAGTTTTTAATAAATTTCCACATAAAATAATTAATCAAAAAGTCATTGATTACTTAAATGTTTTTGAAAAATCTAATTTTCAAAAAGGCGGAGTAATATCAGCTTTATTTTATAAAAAGAAACCAGTAGGTTTTTTTTATTTATTTTCAAATAATGCCAAGGAGAATCTTTTCTCTTATTCTCAACATATTAGCTTTTATTTTGATAGCTTCTTTAAAGAATTTAATTTAAAATTAAAATTAAAAAACAGAACAACTTCTTTTCAGAAGATAATGCTAGAAATTGAATCTATTTTCAATATTACTGAACTTTTAAATTCAAACGTTGATAATTTATCCGAATTACATCAAAATATTTTATTATATATAATCTCTACCTTAAATGCATCTAAAGGTATTTTATTAATTAAAGATATTAACTCTGGAACCTATGAAATAAAAGCATCAATAGGAATAAAAGAGAATTCCTTGAATAAAAAAATGATAAGAGATTCTAAGGGAATATTGAATGATTTGAAAACAGATAATAAATCGAAAATCATTAATAATATAAAAGATTATGCTTTATCAGATTTTTCTGAATTAAATTGTCTTGCAAGTCCAATTATAAGTCAAAAAAAAATACATGGATCTATAATTATTTATGATAAAGAATCTAGAGATGGATTGGTTTTATTTAATGATTCTGATTTGAGGCTTTTTGACAATATTTCAAAAAAAATAAGTTTATCTTTTGATAATATTTTACTGTTAGATTCTCTTAAAGAATCAAAAAAATCAATTGATAATATAATGTCTTCTATTTCTACAGGTATTATTAAAATTAATATTTTAGGTGAAATTGAATATATAAATTCATCTGCAAAGAAAGTTTTCAGTTTTAATTCTGAAAGCGTTATCGGTAATCATTATTACATGGTTTTTGAAAAAAATAATAATCTGATAAGATTAATTGAAAACACAGAACAAAAAAAAGAAGTTCTTTTTGAAAGTAATTTTGATATAGTCGATTTTAATGACTCTAAACATCAAATTAATTTAACTATTTCACCTGTTTTTGATGATGACAATGAAGGTTCAGGAGTTGTTTTATCTTTTGAAGATTTATCGGGAATAAATAAAGTTAAATCTACTTTTAAAAAATATGTTTCTGAAAATATAGTTGATGAATTATTAAAAAATGAAACCCTTTTAGAATTAGGAGGAAGTGAAAAAGAAGTGTGTGTTCTTTTTGCTGACATTAGAGGTTTTACATCTTTATCAGAGAAAATGGAAGCTTCTAAAGTTGTATACATTCTTAATAATTATTTTCAAGCTATGATTGATGTTATTTTTAAGCATAATGGAACTTTAGATAAAATTATTGGTGATGAATTAATGGTTCTTTATGGAGTTCCATTAAAAAGTGATAATGACTCTCAAAATGCTGTAAATTCTGCTTTTGAAATGCTCAAAGAACTATCTGTTTTTAACAAAAAAATGTCTAATAAAGGATTCCCAGAACTAGGAATTGGAATTGGAATTAATTATGGCAAAGTGGTTTCAGGTAATATAGGTTCAGATCAACAGATGAATTATACTGTTATAGGAGATAATGTAAATCTAGCATCAAGATTATGTTCGGTTGCTAGGGCGGGAGAAATTATTATTTCAGATTCTGTATATGAAAATTTAAAAAATGAAGAAGCTTTTAAAAGTTGTAAGCCTATTATACTTAAGGGTAAATCTAAACCAATAAAAAACTGGTCTTTTAATAATAATAAAACTTAGGTTTTTATTGCACTTTTACAATAATCTAAACATTTTTTAACTTCCTTTACTGCGTTTGATCTTTTAGGAATAGAATATTCTAATTCAATAGAAAGAGGGATATCATATTCTTTTTTATCAATTAATTCAACTACCTCTAAAATAGGAGTGTCTCCCTTACCAAAAGGTTTATTATGCCCTCCATTTATATCATTTTGTCTATCCTTAATATGCATACTGGTTATTCTAGCGTGATTATTTTTAATAAATTTTAATAATGTTTTATCAGTATTACCTCTTCCTCTAGCAATATAATGACCAATATCTAAGTTAATTGAATTGTAGGCAGACTGGCTTAAAACATTCTCCCAAAGAGTATCAGTGCCTTGAGTGTGGTTGTGATAACCAATGTAAACATTGTATTTTTCTCCAATATCTCCTAATTTTTGAGTGTATTCATTATATTTCTTTTTATCTTGAATTTTATAAATAATTCCATCAAGAATTTCAACAGTTACAGATTTAGCTCCCAATATACTAGCTGCATGAATAGATTTTTCTATTTCTTTATTAGTATTATTAATACCAATTGAATGAGGTTTGTATGCATAAATTGATATTCCAGCTTCATCAAAAAGTTTTCTAAGCTTTTTAAAATTATCTAATGAAATGTTTTCTCTCCAAGATCTTTGTAATTTTCTAGTTTTAGGAATCCCAAGAAATTTTTCAACGGGATTAGACATTAGTTCAATCGAATTAATACCACTTTCTAAACAATAGCCTATCGTGCTATAAAGATTTCCAGGAAGACTTCTATAAGAATAAGTTATTACTCCAAGTTTTATTTTGTTTGATAGGTTTAAGATAGAACGATTGCTTTTTTCACTAGACATAACTAAATTAGGAATTAATGATCCGGTAGAAACTAATCCAGCTTTAATTAAAAAATCTCTTCTATTTGATTCCATAAATTTTTAATTTTAATAAAATTAAAAAAAAAAAAATAAATTTAGTATTGGTGAAACGAATCTGAAATAAAACTAAGAACTTTTGGCAATGAATTCCTCCAATAAGTCCAATTATGAGCACCATCTCTTATTCTAAATTCATGATTTAATTCAAGTTTTTTCATTTTAATATGAAACAGGCTATTTCCTTCATAAAGGAAATCATCATCTCCACAATCAATATACCACCTAATTGAGTTTATTTTACTTTTAGAAACAGTGTTTAATAACTCAAGAGGATTATGTTTATTATAATACATTTTTAGTTGATTTTCAGTATAATCTTTTTTTGATTGAGTTTTTAATATTCCTTTATTGTTATTTAAACTTTTTTTAAGTTCTTCTATGCTTAATGGGCCTAACCAGGCACTTAAGGGACATGCAGCTGAAAAAAGATCAGGTCTATGAAGTGCATAAACCATGGTTCCGCCGCCACCCATTGATAAACCAGAGATAGCCCTATATCTTTTTTCTTTTTTAATTCTATAAAGATTTTCTACATATGGCATTAATTCATCAAAAAAGAAATCTTCATAACGCCATGAATTATCTATAGTATTAAAATATCCAGGAATTTTTGTGTCAGCATCTGGCATAACAATAATCATTGGTGTAGCTTTTCCTTCAGAAATTGCTTTGTCGGTGATATGTTTAACCTCACCAAATTGAATCCATCCAGTATGATCGTCTGTATAACCATGTAATAAGTATAAAACGGGATAACTTCTTATAGAGGTGTTATAATCAGGAGGAAGATATACAGCAAAATTTCTAGTACTATTAAGGATCTTGCTTTCAATTTTAAGGGTTTCAATTATTATACTAGTTTGAGTAAATGAAAAGTTGTTTATTAAGAGCGTAAATAAAATTATTAATTTGAGTTTCATCTTTTTTTTAACAAATTACATTTTTTTTTAGATAAAACTATTTTTGATTTTCAAAACAATAACTTATGTTTACGCCCTTAATATAATATTCATCTTTAATAAAGATATTTTGATACACAAATTTAAATTTTTACCATATTTAATAGTGTTTTTTTATTTCAATTCATGCATTGATCCAGTATCTCCAGAGTTTGAATTCATTGAAGATCTAGTTTTTATTGAAGGGTTTGCTTCAACTAAAGAAAAAGGTTCATATGTTTCTGTCCGAAAATCTAAATTAGAATATGGCGTTTACGAGACAGAAACAATTAAAGGATGTTCTGTAAAGTTTATTAATTCCAATACAAATCTATCAATTTCATTATTTGAATCTGGAGACTTTTATTATCCCCCTCTTGGATTTAAAGTCTCTCCTGGGGAAACATGGGAAGTAGAAGTTAAATTAACAGATGGAACAATTTATAGATCAATTCCAGAAACCTCTCCAAATTCAGTTCCTATAAAATCTATTAATGCAAAATTTAAAACTGAATTGGAAGTTGTTAAAGATGATAAAAATAATAATAAAATTATTCCTGGGCATGGTGTTTTATTGTCTTTTGACGATCCTGAAGAAATTGAAAATTTTTATTTATTTAGATATAAATTATTTGAAAAAGAATTAACATGTAAGGTTTGTTATGGAACTGTTCTTAGAAATGGTAAATGTATTGAGCCGGAGGGTGTTCCTTTTTATTTTCGATTTGAATATTTTACCTATGGATGTGATTCTGAATGTTGGAAAATCACATATAATGATGAAATCACAATTTTTTCAGATAAATTCACTAATGGGTTAAATATAAACTCATATGAAATTGGGACGATTCCTTTATATTCTTATCAAAATTTATTGGTTGAGGTTCAGCAACTTTCAATTACTCCATCAGCTTTTAAATATTTTAAGACATTAAAAGATATAACCGATAATACAACGAGTTTAAACTCGCCACTTCCTGCTGCTTTAATTGGAAATGTTTTTAATTCGGCTAACTCCGATGAATTTGTATTGGGTAGATTTACTGTTGCTGGTGAGTCTAATGTTGAAGTCTTTATAGATAGACTTGAGTATTCTAAACAAGTTGTTTCTGGAGCTGGATATGTCAGATTATATCCTGAGGTTTATGGGATGCCTTTACCTGGACCATTAACGTATTTTGCACCATGTATTGAAACTAGAAATAGTACCGCTATTAAACCTGAAGCTTGGTTGAATAATTTAAATGATTAGGATGAGAAAAAGAATTATAATATTAAATTTTTTAACTGTTTTTATTAGTACTTTATTATTTTCTCAGGATTATAATTTAGAATTATTAATATTCGATAATTATGATAAGTCACCATTAAGTGATGTTACTATTTTAATAGATAAATGTGAGTGTGGAGGAATAACAGATAGAAATGGAGTATTTAAAATTAATCTTCCTAAAAAACTTTATAACATTGAAATTTCATTTTTAGGATTCTCTAAAGAAGTCAGGTTAGTTTCATTAGATGATAATACCATTTTGAAAGTCTTTTTAAATGAAACTAAAGAAGAATTGTCTGAGGTCATAGTTAGAGCTCAGACAATTAATAAAAATGTTGAGAGGCCTCAATTAGGAGTATTTAAACTTAAAAGTAGAGATTTGATTAAAATACCCTCAGGTCTTGGAGAATTTGACGTTTTAAAAGGGATGACGCTTTTAGCTGGAGTAAATAATGCTGGTGATATAAGTAATGGTATTTCTGTTAGGGGAGGCTCTTTAGATCAAAATTTAATGTTGTATGATCATGCTCCAGTTTTAAACCCTACACATTTATTTGGATTATTTTCAGTTTTTACTCCAGATGTAATTTCAGGGGTAGATATGTATCAAGCAAATATACCCGCAAAATATGGTGGAAGGATGGCTTCTGTTTTAGATATTAAGGTTAAAAATCCATATACTGATAAGTTAAAACTTGAAGGAGGAGTTAGCTTAGTTGCTAGTAGATTAACAATTACAACGCCAATAGTTAAAGACAAACTTCTTGTTATTGCTGGTGTAAGATCTGGTTTTACTGACTTCTTATTCCCCATAGTATCTAAAAGATTAAAAAATACTAAAGCCAACTTTTTTGATAGTACAATTAAACTATTATATATACCGTCTGAGGATGATCAAATAACTTTTACTCAATTTTATTCTGATGATTTTTATAAAATTGACTTAATCACTAATATTGAAAATATTACTTCAAAAGATAATAGTTACGATTTTTCAACTTTTAATAATACATTAAGTTGGATACATGATTTTTCAAATAATTCTTATTTAAAAACAATTATTGTTTCAAGTAATTATAATCCAAAAACATTATTTCAAGAAAGTGAATCTAACAATAATATTAAATATAATTCAAACATTAACTTCTCAAAATTCAATTCAGAATTTTCAAAAAAAATAAATGATTATACAAATTATTATCTAGGGTTACAAGCAAATAAATATGTTATTAATCCTGGATCTCTAGATCCGGGCAATGGAAACAGCATACTTCCAGTTAAATTAAATCATGAAATTAGTTACGAATTCTCTAGCTATTTAAATTTTAATCATACGATTAAAGATAAATTTTTATTATCTCTAGGATTAAGATTTACAGATTTTAGATTATTAGGCCCATTCTCTCAAAATCAATATAATAATAATGAAGAAATAATTGGAAACAAAAATTATTCTAAAGGTGAAAAAGTGATTGGTTATAATGGTTTAGAACCTCGCCTTGGGTTTAGTTATAAGTTTAAGAATTCATCATCTATAAAATTAAGTTATGCAAGAATTAATCAATTTATTCAAAACATATATAATACCACTACACCTCTACCAACATCTAGATGGAAAACCTCAGACTCATTCATAAATCCTCAAAGCAATGATGCTTATGGTTTAGGGTTTTTTAAAAATTTAAATAGATATGGTTTAGAGCTTTCTTTGGAAGGCTATTATAGATCAACAAAAAACAATTTAACTTATAAGCCTGGAGCAGAATTTTTTCTTGAACAAAATATAGAACGTGATGTTATTCAAAGTAGAGGGAAGGCTTATGGTTTGGAATTCAGTTTAAGAAAACCTTTAGGTAAAATAAATGGATGGATGAATTACACTTGGTCTAAAAGCATGCTTAAAACAAATGAAAATAATATTAATGATAGAATAAACAATAACAATTGGTATCCTTCTGAATTTGATAGACCTCATACTTTTAATAGTACTGTTAATTTTGAAACGGATAAATTTAATACTTGGAGTTTTAATTTTACTTTACAATCAGGTAGACCTTATTCTGTAGCAAATGGTGTTTTTGATATTAATGATAAATCAATTCCTATTTTTTTAAATAGAAACAATGCTAGATTGCCAGTTTATCATAGACTAGATTTTTCATGGAAAGTTGCTTATAATAAAGACGAATATGATAGATGGAGAGGGGATTGGACTTTAACTATATATAATTTATATGGTGCTAATAATCCTATAAACAGATATTATACAGAAAGAAATGGCTCTGAATATGGAAATATTTTTGGAGGAAGTCCTCTTGGAGCTTATACTCTTTCAATTGTTAATAGTGTTTTTATTTCTATTTCTTACAATTTTAAATTTAAATAAATATTAGTTAATAATTTGAATAGACTATACAATTCATACTTTTGTATATTAAGTTTATGCGTGTTTTAAATGTCTCAAGTTCTAAAATGCAAAAAATTAGTTTTTATATTATTTTAATAAATTTTTTTTTATCGTGTAGTTCTTCAGGTATTCTTGTAAACTCTAGTGCAGAAATAAGTAATCATATAAGAACTTATATAGACTTAAATAGAGTTAAAGAAGATAAAGTTCCTATTGAAATTAACCCTGGAAAATTTAAAATTGACACAGTTTTTTACCTCATGCCTAAAGTTGTTCAAGGAACATATGCTATTAGTAATTTTGGAAGTTATGTAAGTAATTTTAAAGCATATGGATATGATGGTAGTATTCTTAAGAGTGTTTCAAAGGATGAGAACACTTGGATGATTTTTGGTGGTAAAAAGTTAGATAAAATAACTTACGATGTTGATGATACTTTTGATATTGAAAACGTTAAGAAAGAGGCTCCTTTCTCACCTTCAGGAACTAATATTGAGTTAGATAATTTCATGTTAAACTTATATGGGTTTATAGGATATTTTAAATCTTTAAGGAATAGTTCTTATGAATTGAATGTTAAAAGTAAAAGTAATTTTTCTAGATCTTCTGCTCTTCCAATTGTTGCAGAAATTTTTTCTGATAACAATGAAACAGTTTTAACAAAGTACATAGCAAACAGATATTTTGATTTAGCAGATAACCCTATGATGTATGGAAAATTAGATGTTGAGGAATTCATGGTTGATGAGATTAAAATAGTTTTAAGTGTATATTCTCCAAATAAGTTACATAGCGCTAAGTCTTTAAAGGAAACGATTAATAAAATGATGTCAGCTCAGAAAAAATACCTTGGAGTTATTGAAACTACTTCCAGATATGATATTTTTTTATATTTAGCAGGAAATTCTGAAGATTCTCCAACTGGATTAGGAGCACTAGAACATCATAAATCAACTGTTGTTGTTCTTTTGGAATCTTTTTCTAGTGAAATGTTAGAAAAATCTATTATAGATGTAGTTGCTCATGAGTTTTTTCATATTTTAACCCCGTTATCAATACATTCTGAAGACATTCATTATTTTGATTATAATAACCCTACTTTTTCAAAACATTTATGGATGTATGAGGGAGTCACTGAATATTTTGCTCAGCATTTTCAAGTTAATCAGGGGCTAATTACTTCTGAAGAATTTTTTAATGTAGTAATGGATAAGGTTAGACTTTCTAAAAGTTATGATGATTCAATGAGTTTTACTAATATGAGCGAAAACATCTTGGAAGAACCTTTTGCATCAAATTATTATAATGTTTATCTAAAAGGAGCTCTTATAGGCATGTGTATTGATATATTGTTAAGGAATGAAAGTGAAGGGTCTAAAGGGATTTTATCTATGATGAAAGATCTATCTAATAAATATGGAAAAAATAAACCGTTCAAAGATGATTTATTGTTCTCAGAAATAGAAGCTATAACATATCCTTCAGTTAGAGAATTCATTGATAATCATGTGATAGGGGAAATACCAATCAATTATAATGATTTTTTTGAATTACTTGGTTTAGAATTAAAAAAAGGGAAGGTTAAAACAAATTATATTAGGGCTAATGGCTCATTAATACTTAGGGCTGATCCTGAAAATGACAATATATATTTTAATTCTAATGTTTCAAATAATTCTTTTTGGACTAATCAGGGAATAAGAAAAGATGATTTATTTAAAAGTATTGATGGATCAAAGGTTTCAATTAACAATATAAATTCAATATTAAGTGATATGTATCAATGGAAACCAGGGGAAAAAATAAAAATTACAATTGAAAGAGATGGTAAAGAAAAAATAATTGAATCTGAATTAACTGAAACCTATATGGATTCGGAAATGATCATAGAGTCAGAAAAATCTAGTACAATGCAAAAGTCAATTCTTAACTCATGGTTATATAATTAACAATTTTTAATGAAAATTTTAATAATTCAACAGAAATATATTGGCGACGTACTAAGAAGTTCTATTTTATGTGATAATTTAAAAAAATGGAATAATAAATGTTCGATTGATTTTATTGTTAATGATTTTACTATTGATGTTATATCAGAGAATCCCAACATTGATAATATTTTAATATTTAAAAAAGAATTTAAATACAATTACATTCAATTTATTAAATTTTTATTTTCGGTTAGAAAAACAAAATATGATTATGTTATTGATTGCTATTCAAAAATAGAAAGTAATTTAATTTCATTATTTAGTAACTCTAGAAATAGGATATCGTATTATAAATGGTATACAAATTTTATTTATTCAAAAACAGTAAAACGATTTAAAAAATCAGACTCTTATATTGAACTTTCAGTAATAAACAGAATTGAATTAATAAAGCCTATTATAGGGAATGATTTTTCTTATGAGTATTTTAATAAAATATATTTGAATAAAATTGAAGTCAATTTTTTTAAAAAAAAATTACGATCATTAACAAAAAATAATAAAAAAAATATATTAATTAACCTTCTAGGCAGTACTCCTCAAAAAAGCTATCCAATCAATGAAATGGTTAAGTTTATTGATTTTATTAGTAACAAAATTGATTGTAATATTATTTTAAATTATATGCTAAATCAAGATTTAATTATTAATGAGATAGTTGATAAACTTGAAAAAAAAACTTTTGAGAATGTTATAGATTATGTTCCAAAAACTCTTAAAGAGTATATTTATATAGCAAATGAAAGTGATGCTGTTCTTGGAAATGAAGGGGGGGCTATAAATATTGCAAAAGCTCTATCAAAAGCCACTTTCGCAATATTTTCTCCTATGATTCAAACTAAAGGTTGGCATTCTAAAAATGTTTCTAATCAATTGGCAGTTCATTTACAAGATTATTTTCCAGAGTTGTTTTATAATAAACAATCTAATTATATTATTAAAAACAACAGACAGTTATACAATAAATTTAAGTTTGATTTATTTAAAGAAAAATTGGATTTATTTTTAAAAGTTATTTAATTTAAACAAAACTTTTTTATGAAATCAATTAAATATTATTTGTTTTTTGTTTGTATTGTTTCTAATTCTAATATAATGAAATCACAAGAATTTGGTCTCCAGTTATATAGTTTAAGAAATCAGTTTAAAATTAACATTGAAAATTCAATTAAGACAATTAGTGATTGGGGAATTAAAGTTGTTGAAGGAGGAGACTCATATGGGATGACAGATTCAGAATTTATAAAATTATTAAATAAATATGAGATTGAAATTGTTTCCATTGGAGCTTCATTTGAGGATTTAAGAGATAACATTGATAAGGTTTTAGCAGAAACAAAAAAATACAATGTTAAATACGTTATGTGTGCTTGGATTCCACATGAAGGTGTTTTTAGCATAAAAGATGCAAAATCAGCTGTTAATGTTTTTAATAATGCTGGAAAAGTTTTAAGTGATAATGGTGTAATATTAACTTATCATATACATGGTTATGAATTTTATAAATATCAATCCAAAACTTTATTTGATTTCATCGTTGAGAATTCTGAAAATTTCTTTTTTCAAATGGATGTTTATTGGGTTAAGCATGGTGGAGAAGATCCATTAGATTTATTAAATAGATATCCAAATAAATTTGTAATGATGCATCTGAAGGATATGAAAAAAGGCGTGGTGGGTGATAAAAGTGGCCATCAGGATGTAGAAACAAATGTTGTTTTAGGTCAAGGACAAATTGATATTGAGGGTGTTGTTAAAAAAGGAAAAGAATTAGGAATTAGATATATGTTTATTGAAGATGAATCTTCTAGAGTTTTAAAACAAATTCCTTTAAGTTTAGATTTTTTAAAAAGTATAAAGTGATTTATTTAAAATAATCTATCTCCAAAAGACCATCCTTCTCGAACAGGTTCTTTTATAAAAGCATCTATATCAGGTCTGTTAGTGATTTTCATATTTTTACTATCATATTCAATTTTAGCCGCAAATCTTTGAGCCAATGAACCAACAATAGCCATTTCAGTGAGATCAGAAGCATAATTAAAATTTGAACCTGGAAGAGTATTTGTTTTGATTGCATTAATCCATTCATCGACAGGTTTATTATTAGCAACCCTAGGGATAGATTTTTCTGGAGCATTTTTTATAAATTCACTCCATTGATCTTCAGGCATAACTAATTTTGGTTTATCTGGACGTCCTCCAGTAATTAAAATATTTTTATCACCTATCATTAACATTCCACTACCTTTTAATTTTTCAATACCCCAATCAGGGTTTATTTTAGGTTTTTCTCCACCTTCATACCACTTTAATGTTACAGGAGGCTTTTCTCCACGAGAATTAAACTTAAAAATTGTTAATGATTGATCTGCTATAAAACTATGTTTAGTCATTGGGTTGGGAACAATAGCTTCAACAGTTTCAGGCATTCCTAAATTCAAAGACCAAAATGGAGCATCTAAAGTATGGCATGACCAATCTCCTAGCATTCCATTTCCAAAAT
Source organism: uncultured Bacteroidota bacterium (assembly GCA_902514625.1). Classification (GTDB taxonomy): domain Bacteria; phylum Bacteroidota; class Bacteroidia; order Flavobacteriales; family Flavobacteriaceae; genus TMED220. The sequence goes on along the minus strand of CABXRK010000009.1, from coordinate 14,857 downwards.
CATAAAAACCTCTCCAAGCAAGTGGATGATATGCACTATTAAAAGGTCTGTATGAAGCTGGTCCTAACCATAAATCATAATCAAAATTTTCTGGTATTTTGTGTTCAGGAGGGGGAAAACTTTCAGGCTTAGTCCAGTAAAAATTCGGTCTGAAATTAAAAGCACCATGCCAAGCGTGAACTTCTTTGACTTCTCCTAATATTCCAGCATCATACCATTCTTTTATTAATCTAATACCATTTGTAGTATGTCCTTGATTACCCATTTGAGAAACAATCTTATAATATTTAGCTGCTTTTTTAAGAGTTCTAAGTTGCCATACATTATGAGCTAGAGGCTTTTCGACATATACATGTTTACCCAATTCCATAGCTATCATTGTAGCAGGAAAATGTGTATGATCAGGAGTTGAAATTATTACGGCATCAATTTCTTTTCCCATCTTATCAAACATAACTCTAAAGTCTTTAAACCTTCTAGCATTAGGATGTAAATTAAAACCTTTTGAAGCTCTGTTAAAATCAACATCACACATAGCAACTATGTTTTCGTTTTTAACTGAACTCCAATTAGCTCTTCCTCTTCCTCCAACACCGATTACAGCGATATTTAATTTGTTATTTGGAGAATTCCCATAAAGGTTAGGAAGAATAAAAAATCCAGCAGATAGAGCAGTTGAAGATGAAATAAATGAGCGTCGAGATATGTTTTTCATGATTTATTATTTTGAACACAATTTAATAAATTTGCAACTAATTTATATAATTAATTTCTATATATTCGATAGAAAAATTTTAACTATTATTAATAGAACACTAAATATTCTAATTCTCACTTTCTCAATTAATTTATATTGTCAAAGTTTTGATAAAGTAATAAAACTACCAAAAGTTTTGAAAGAGACTTCTGCTTTGGAATACCACGGGGATAACTTTATTACATTAAATGATTCTGGATCTAAGGCTGTTTTATATGAATTTAATGTTAGTGGTGAAATTATTAATGAATTTTATATTGATAATGCTAATAATTATGATTGGGAATCATTAGCTAAGGATAATGATTGTTTTTTTATTGGAGATATTGGAAATAATTATGGTATTAGGGATAATCTCAAAATTTATAAAATTGGTATTAATAATTTTAAGAAAATTGATGAAATAAAGTTTTCTTATAAAAATCAGACTAAATTCAATTTAAATAAATATACTGAGTATGACGCAGAAGCTATTACAACTTTTAAGGATATGTTGTTGATGTTTAGTAAAAACAGAAAATCTCTTACTACTGAAGGCTATTTAATTTCAAAAATACCAGGAGAGTATATAATTGAACCAACATTTTCATTTGATGTTGAAGGTTTAATAACAGGAGCAGATTATAATGATAATTTAAAATTATTAATGTTGGTTGGGTATGATTTTTCAGGAACTCAATTTATATGTAAGGTGGAGAATTTTAATCCATACGAAATAAATAAAAATAATATAAAGAAAATTGTTCTTCCAATAGATAAAGCTCAAATGGAAGGAATTAAAATTGTAGATTTAAATACTTTTTGGATTACTTCAGAAGATGAGGGTAAAAAAAGCTCTCCAAGATTATTTAGAATTAAATTGTAATTTAATTAATTGCTTAGCAAGCATATAGCCAGCTGTTCCTCCAACACTGCCACAAGGGTAGGCTCCAGCACCGCAATAAAAAATGTTTTCATAGTTAGAATATTGATAAAATTTGTTTTTGGGATCATTCGAGTATGATCTATCCATAAATGTTTGTTTATTAGTTAACATTATATGATCAATATTTCCTTCAGGAAAATGAAACTTATTTTTTAAATCTAAAGGTGTGAGAAAATTTGAATAAATACAATCTTCCGGGTTTTTTATATGACAAAACACTTTATTTAATATTTTATTTTTTATCACTTCCAAATCTTCACTTTTCTTGTTAAAAGAAAAGTTTTTTGTAAATAATATAAGTTTATCAAAAGCTTCAATATTATTTAGTTTCCTTTGAGCAGCGCCTTCACAATAAATCTGAATATATCCGGGTTCATAATTATAATTTGGATTAATAACCCTTTGACTATTTTTTTCAAAATCATCTAAATTGTCAACTGAAAAAATGAATCGAAATGCAGAATCTGAATCCTTATATTCAGATGATTCTTTCCAAACAACAGGATTCCTAAAAAAAGCTGTTATTTTTCCACTTGATCCAGTGTATTTTTTTGAGTCTAACTTCTTTTTAAGAATAGAATCACTTAATAAAATTGAGGGCGTAACTGGATCAGTAGCAAAGACAAGGTAATCATATTTAATTTTATTTTTTTTATCATTATTAATCAATTTTATCTCACAATTGTTACTGTTGATTGATTCTATATTAATATTTAATAATGTTGTAATTCCAATGGCATTGTTTATTTGATTCAAGTTTTCAGTTATTTTTCCAATACCTTCTTTAACATAACCCCAATAACCTTCAAATACTGAACCTGAGTCCATTAAAGGTATTGTGAAAGAACTAAATGGATCATTAAATGATGTAGGGCCACTTTCAATTACGGTCATCCCTATGTATGTTTTTGTTTTTTCTGAAGTAAAATAATGATTTAATAAATCTCTAGCACTTCCTTTAATCCAAAGATTAGTTAAGGAAAGCCCTAGCCTTTCAATTGCTTTATAAATAGATGGAGTTTCAGCATTTTTATATCCATTTCTTATAAAGTCAATAACTTTTTTTTCATCATTTCTAAATGAGATTAAACTTCCATTTTCATCCCATTTTTTTTTTAATTCTTTAGATAGTTCTCTAGGATCCTTAAATATTTTTGTGCCAATGTCATCACCTGGAAAGTAAACTATTTTTGGATGATTTGGTGAAAAAATTTTTACTTTTTTTTCTAAACCAGTTTCTTTAAAAATGAAATTTGGCATCATTCCAAAGACAGTAGCTCCAACAGAATAATTTATCTCTTTATTCTCAATACATGTTTTTTCTGAAGTACATGCGCCTCCAATTTTATTGGACTTTTCAAGAATGGTTACATCAAAACCATTTTTTTTAAGATAATTTGCAGAGATTAATCCATTTATTCCAGCACCAATTATTACTACTTTTTTATTTTTCAATGTTTATTGTAAATTAATTAAAATATTAAATTTAAATTTATTAAATCTTAATTCAATGAGAGTGATTTTTTTTGAAATTTTATATGTGAAGGATTTTAAACGTATCCTATTAAATTTATTTATTTTAACATTAACATCATGTCTTACTTTAAGTTGTTCTGAATTCAAATCAAATCAAAGTATCGATAAAGAATCTTTGTTTAACATTTGCTCTCCATGTGAATTTGATGCTTCAAGGAATAAGATTAATAAAGGAATAGGAGAATGGCCAACTTATAGTAAAGGGGATCTTGTTAAAGTTAATAATTTAACAAAATTAAAATATAATCAACCTGAATACGCATTTCCAAATATTTATTGGAAAATAGAACCATGGTGGACTAATTATGGTGTTGATCCATGGAGTGATTTCCCATATTGGGGTGATGAATATGTTCAGCCTAATCATAAATTTAAGGATTGCGTTGATGACTCTAGAAGATGGGAATGTGGTTATTCTTTTGTAGTTAAAATTCCTGATGATTATAGTAAAAATAATAATTATCCACTTGTGATTTTTCTTCATGGAAGTGTTAACTCTACAGCAGAAAGTTTTGTTGGAAGAGAAAAAACTAGAAACTCTTTTTACTATTCTGATAAAGATCCATATATCTATGCAGCACCTATAAAACTTGAAATTGATTGGGATCCAATTAAAATTCAAGATTTAATTGAGAATATTAAAGAAAATATAAGCATCGATGAAGATAGAATTTATCTTACCGGATTAAGTATGGGTGGAAGAGGAACATTTATTGTTGCTTCAGAATTATCTACAACTTTTGCCGCTTTAATGCCTTTATCTCCCCATCATGATCCATATAATTATGTTAAATTATCTGAGAACGTTAAACATCTTCCAATTTGGATGAGTCATGGGGATGTCGATCAAATTTCTTCTTATCCCATTGCTAAAACTATGGCAGATATTTTACTTAATTCTGGAGCAAACATTAAATTTAGAACTGAAAAGGGTGTTGGTCATTGGGGTTGGAATAATATTTATAAAGATTCTACAATTATTAAATGGTTAATGTCATGGAAAAAACTAAAATAACATTAGTATTATTTTTTTTTATTTCGTTTAATCTTTGTAGTCAAAGAGGAGAGACGGGAGATAAAACATTTAGTGACAGATTTCCTCCAGATATAGAAAACTTTATATCAGAGTCATTTTTAATTCTTAAAAATACTGTTGATCATGATATTATTGTTGTTATAAGAGATCAGTATAAAAAATATGTAAGACATGTTTATATAAGAAATAGAGAAAAATACATTTTTAAAAATTTACCAATTACGAGAATATATGTTCAGTTTAAATCACTAGAATTTTATTTTGAGGAAAGAACTGTAACAGTTGTTAATGCAAGAGAAAAGCACACTTTTTCTTTTTTTTACGATGCCTCTCAAGAGGGAAATTATTTTAGAATATCTGAAGAGGAATTTTTTATGCCTTGATTTTAATAATATGAAGATAAAATTATATCATATTGATGCTTTTACAGATTTTCTTTTTAAAGGAAATCCTGCAGCCGTTTGTATTCTTGATTCTTGGATTGATGAAAACAAAATGCAGTTAATAGCCATGGAAAACAACCTTTCAGAGACGGCTTTTGTTGTTAAAGAAAAAAACATATACCATATTAGATGGTTTACTCCCATTTCTGAAGTTGATCTTTGTGGTCATGCAACTTTAGCTTCATCTTTTGTTATTTTTAAATATTTAGAAATCGAAAATAATTTAATTACTTTTCAATCTATAAATAGAGGTAAATTAACTGTTTATAAAAAGGGTTCTTATTACACCTTAGATTTTCCTTCAGATAATATTTCAAATATTAAATTCCCTAAATTGTTAACAAATTCTCTAAATATAGAACCTATATCTGTATTTGAAGGAAAAGATGATTTTCTATTAATTTTTGATAATCAAAAGGAAATTGAGTCTTTAGAGGCTAATTACAATCAGATAAATAAATGTGGAAAGAGAGGAATTATTGTTTCTTCTCCTGGAAATAAAGTAGATTTTGTTTCTAGATTTTTTGATGCTCAGGTTTTAGAAGAGGATCCTGTTACAGGTTCAGCACATACAACTTTAATTCCATTTTGGTCAAAAAAGTTAAAAAAAAGTAAACTAACAGCTAAACAGCTATCTAAAAGAGGAGGGTTTTTAAGATGTGAATACCTTGGCGATAGAGTTAGAATAACTGGGAATGCAATTGAATACATGAAAGGTGAAATAAATATTTAATAATTATTATATACTTTTTGTATTTATTTTTGAAATTTGGACTAAAATCATAATAATATATTTTATGGAAGTAAACTTAATAAGCGATACTGTAACTTTACCTTCTGAGGGAATGTTAGATGCTATTAATAAAGCAAAAATAGGAGATGATGTATACAAAGAAGATCCTTCAATAAATGAATTAGAAGAGAAGGTTGCGAAACTTTTCAATAAAGAAGATGCATTATTCTTTCCTTCTGGAACAATGGCAAATCAAACTGCAATTAAAATTCATACTAGTCCTGGCGAACAATTGATTTGTGATCATTATTCTCATGTTTTTAATTATGAAGGAGGAGGTGTAAGTTTTAATAGTGGAGTTTCTTGTAATCTTATAGAAGGAAATAGGGGGATGATTAATTCTGATCAAATTATTTCAAAAATAAATCCACCTGATTTTTATCATTCTCCACTCACTTCTTTAGTATGCCTTGAAAATTCTACTAATAAAGGAGGTGGAGCTGTTTATGCAATTAATGAAATTGAAAAAATTAAAGCTGTTTGCAAAGAAAATAACTTAGGATTACATCTTGATGGTGCTAGAATTTGGAATGCAATTATCGCTTCAAAAACAAATCCTAGTCAATATGGACCTTTGTTTGACTCTATTTCTGTATGTTTCAGTAAAGGGTTAGGAGCACCAGTGGGTTCAGCTCTTATTAGTTCAAAAGAATTTATTCAAAAAGCTCTTAGAATTCGAAAGGTTTTAGGAGGCGGGATGAGACAATCTGGTATTTTAGCAGCAGCAGCTTCATATGCAATTGATAATCATTGGACTGATTTAGAAGAAGATCATTTTAAAGCCAAGGATCTTGAAAAAGAATTAATAAAATTATCCTTCATTAAAAAAGTTGAACATGTAGAAACCAACATTGTAATTTTTGAATTAATAAATGATATAGATAATAGATTACTTTTAGAAATTTTAAATAAAAAAGGAATTAGAATTTCTGATATGGGAAACAATAGATTAAGAATAGTTACTCATCGAGATTATACAAAAAAACAACATAATTATGTGCTAGCTGTATTAAGTAGTTTAAAATTTTAAAATAATTATGATTTAAAAAATTATTAATCTACAATAAGTTTTCCCCTCATTAAAGCAAAGTGACCAGGGAAACTACAGATATATGTGTAGACGCCTTTTTCTGGAGCATCAAAATTTATTGTATCACTTTCACCACCACCAATCATTTTTGTATGGGCGATTATATCATTTGAGTTATTTGGAATATAATCGTTGTTTGCCGATTCATTAGCCAGTTGGGCAAAGTTAGAAACACTAACATCTTTTTTTAGTAGCACAAAATTATGGCCCATAATAGTTTTATCTAATTTGCCAACATGTTTAAGTGTCAAAGTGATTTTTTGACCAACTTTTACAAGTAATATATTTTGATCGAATTTCATTTGATCATCAGATAACAATAAAATTTTATTACTATTAGATTTAACTTCATTTAAATCTTTTTCTGTGTTTTTTTTATTTTGTGAATTCTTTTTTGGAGAACTTTCACAGTTAAGAGTAAATAAAAATATTAAAAGAGTATAATATATATATTTCATTAAATTTAAATTTTAAAAAAACAAAAATATTAATAAATTATTTATATTCATATGCATGAACTTATATTTCTATGAAAAACTTCTTATTACTATTTTCTCTTTTAATTTTTGGATGTAACTCAAAAGATAATGAATGGAAAAATCTCATTATTAATAATTCTTTAGAAGGCTGGCATATTTTTCAAGATGATGGCACAAAAAAAGGCTGGTATGTAGAGAATCAAGTATTAATTTTTGACGCTATTTCAGATTTAGAATCAGGTAAAGGAGACGCTAGTTTATTATCTAATAAAGAATATACAAGTTTTGAGATAGAATTTGATTGGAAAATTGAAAAGGGGGGTAACAGTGGTTTTATGTGGGGGGTAAACGAAGACTTAAAATATAGATTTCCTTATCAAACAGGTCCTGAAATTCAAATAATTGATATTGCTATATATAATAAACCCAATGAAGTTTTGGGAGGAGAGATAGAATTGAATAATGTATTAGCTGATTTGGATGAAAAAAAACATTATTTGGGTGCAGTTTACGATATCTATTCACCAAAAGAAATCAACTTATATAATTCGGCGGGGAATTGGAATAAATATTACATCAAAATAGATCAAAAAAATAATCTTGGTCAAGTTAAATTAAATAACGAATTAATTAACGAATTTGAATTAAAAGGAGATTCATGGGATAAAATGTTTTCAAAAAGTAAATTTAACGATTCTGAATCTAAAGAATCTGAATATCTTGGAGATAAAAGGTGGTATGATTTTGCAAAGTTTAGAAAAGGCTATATATGTTTTCAGGATCATCCCGGAAAGGCTTATTTTAAAAATATTAAAATCAGAGAGTTAAATTAATTTCTCTAACTTTTAGCTGAACCTTACACTAAAAAACAAACCCCTAGTATTAATAGGGGTTTACAAGCATAGTTGCGGAGAAAGAGGGATTCGAACCCCCGGAGGTGTGACCCTCAACAGTTTTCAAGACTGCCGCATTCGACCACTCTGCCATTTCTCCAAAAATTTATCAAATATACATTCGTTTTTGCGGTTAAAAAAATTTATTAAAATTGGATATATAAAAAAAAGATTCTTAAAAATGATTAAATTTTAGGATAAACTTTCTTTAAGTTTGTTATTAATGTATTTAGATCATCCTTTAGAATATTTTGCACTTATAATAGTTGGTTTTATTTCAGGTGGGGTTAATACTCTTGCTGGAGGAGGATCCTTATTAACTCTTCCTATTCTTATTTTTTTAGGTTTACCGCCGACCATTGCTAATGCAACCAATAGAATTGGAATTTTATTTCAAGCAACTTCTGCTTCAGCTGGTTATGCAAGTAAAGGAGTATGGAATTATCCATTTAATATTTATTTAGGAATTTCAGCATTATTAGGCTCATTAATTGGAGCAAAAATTGCTATAGATATTGATGATGGACTTTTTAATAAGGTTTTATCTATAATTATGATAATTGTATTATTAATAATTGTATTAAAACCTAAACATTTAAAAAACAATTATTCAGAAATAACTAAAGGAAAACATTTATGGATATCAATTTTTTTTTTCTTTTTCATAGGAATATATGGTGGTTTTATTAATGCCGGAATTGGAATTGTTATTTTACTTTTTTTAAATAAATTTAATAGATTTTCACTTGTTAAGTCAAATGCCACAAAGGTTTCAATTGTTTCAATTTATACTTTTGCTGCCGTAATTTATTTTTGGTTAAACAATAAAATCGATTGGCAGTCTGGATTTGTTTTGGCAATAGGAATGTCAATTGGCGGCTGGTTTTCTAGTAGGATATCGGTTAATAAAGGAGATGGTTTTATAAAGATAGTTTTGGTAATTGTAGTATCCTTGATGTCAATAAGATTATGGTTCTATTAATAATTAACGTATTCTACAATTTCTAACCCATACCCTGTTATTCCTACTCTTGGAGTTTGTTTACTATTACTAATTACCCTTAATTTTTTTATTTGTAAATCATGAAGTATTTGAGCCCCAATTCCATAATCTTTGAAATCCATTTTAAGTAAAGGTGTTTTTAATAAGTCACCTTTCGATTGAATTTTTTTTAATTCATTAATTCGTGACAAAAGGTTTTCTGAATTTTGTTGTTGATTAATAAATACAATAGCTCCCTTCTTTTCTTTATTTATTAGTGAAAAAATATTATCTAGTCCAATAAATGGATTACCTGTAAGCATTCCTAGGATATCATTACTAATTAAAGAAGAATTTATTCTGGTTAATACAGGTTCATTTTCATTTATTTTTCCTTTACTCAATGCTAAATGAATCTGATTGTTAGTTGTTTGTTGATAAACGCGTAATCTATATTTTCCATATCGAGTTGAAATTATAGTGTCTTCACGCTTTAGTATTAAACTATCATGTTGCATTCTATAAGCAACTAAATCTTCAATACTAACTATTTTTAAATTAAATTTTTTAGCAACTTTTTTAAGTTGTGCTAGTCTAGCCATAGAACCATCTTCATTCATAATCTCTACAATTACCCCAGCTGGTCTTAACCCTGCTAATCGAGCAAAATCAATTGCTGCTTCAGTATGCCCTGTTCTTCTTAGAACTCCTCCTTCTTTTGCAATTAATGGGAATATATGTCCCGGACGAGTTAATTTATTAGATTTTGTTTTAGGATCAATTAGCGCTTTTATCGTTTTACATCTATCGGCGGTTGATATTCCTGATTTTACACCATTGCCTTTTAGGTCAACAGAAACAGTAAAAGCAGTTTCTAAAGGGTCAGTATTATTATCAACCATTTTATTTAGATTTAACTCTAAGCAACGTTTTTCAGTTAATGGAGCACAGATTAATCCTCTTCCATGAGTAGCCATAAAATTTATCATTTCTGGAGTGATTTTATCAGATGCAGCAATAAAATCTCCTTCGTTTTCTCTATTATGATCATCAACTACAATAATAATTTCACCTTTTTTAATAGCTTTAATTGCGTCTTTAATTTTGTCTAGTTTAATTTCTTTAAGCATTTTAATTTTTCTTTTTAATCATTTTCAAAGTATTAAATATTCTATTAATTTGGATTAATCCAAATTCAAAAGTAAATATACTTCTATCCGATGAAGCCCTTTTAATTAAATAATAAGCAAAAGGAGTTATAATAAAAGTAGAAAGCCAACTTCCAATTAATGGTGATAAAGTATTATCTTCAGAAGCATTTCTTCCAAAAAGTCCAATGTAATGGTAGGTTAAAAATATTAATACAGCTAAAACCATTGGAAGACCAAGACCTCCTTTTCTTATTATTGCTCCTAATGACGCACCGATAATAAATAAGATAAATACTCCAAACCCTAGAGTATATTTCTCATTTAATGAGTTTTTATGAAGATTTATTAATTTTTGATAAATAAAAAACTTTCTTTTATTAATCTCTAAATTTTTTAAAGTATTCCCAATTGTAGTTCTTGCAGCACTAATGATTTGATCTTGTTTTCCTAAATGATGCTCACCTTTTTCAGAGAATTCAAGTGGATTAGTAAAATTAAACTTCTCAATTGAATCAAATGATCCAAAAGAAGAGTAGGTATTAGGAATATTTTGGTTAAAATTATTTGTTTTGGAAAAGTTCGCACTGTAAATATTTTTTTCTTCAATAAACTCTGTTTGTAATGAATCTATACTAGAGTTTAATTCATTTACATTTTGCATTTTATAGGTAGATGTGTAAAGTTCTTCATCAAGATTTACATTGTTAAATTGAGATAAATCAATATTCATAATATACTTTTTAAAAAACACTTTCGAGTGAGGATAAAATTCTTTGCTTTTTGGCTTGATTTCCTCATATCTATGACCTTTAAAAAGAATTAATTGCATTTGTTGATCAATAGTAGCACTTTTTAGTTCTCCAGATTCAGATTTTATTACAATTCTATTTTTAAAATCCGGAGTTTTTTCATGTATTATTACATCTTTTAAAAATCTATTACCATCTCCATATTTTTTTTCTACTTTAATATTCATTTGACCAATATCATTAAAAATTCCTTCAGTTATAGCAAGTGCAGGTTTAAGTTTTGCAAGATTTTTTCTTAGATTAAAATATTTTAATTCCCCATAGGGAATTATATAATTAGCGAAATAATAAGTGCCAATACCTAAAAAAAAATGTAAAAATAAAAGTGCAACCATTGCTCTTTTTAATGAAATTCCTGTAGCTTTCATTGCAGCAAATTCATAGTTTTCTGCAAATTCTCCGTAAGTCATTATTGAAGAAAGAAGAACAGAAAGTGGTAATACTAATGGGATTAATTTTGGTGAATAATAAATTAAAAATTTTATAATTATTGACATGTCAAGTCCTTTTCCAGCAAATTCATCAATAAATAACCAGAATGTTTGAATAATAAAAATGAACATTAAAATAATAAATACACTTAGGAGTTTAGTCAAATAACTCTTTAGGATATATTTGTCTAAAATTTTCATTTATTCGTTTATGTAATAGTTTGGATAAGATTCTTTATTGAATTCAAAAAAATCTTTTTTTAATTTAAGATTTTCTTTTTGATTTAAAATTGTTAGAGTCGTTAAAGTGTTAGTAAATCCAACTTCAATTATTCTATATAAATTAAAGGTATTAATATTTAATCCTAATAAAATATGTTTAATATTATCTTTCCGTGTCTTGGGCGTTAATTTAATATATTGTATTGTAGAACCTTGAACTTTTTGTTCAATATCCCATTCAAATGAATATCCTTTTTTATAAATTCCGAACATTTTAGTAATGTTTAAATTTAATTCTTCTTCTTCTGGAGAACTTATATTTATTTCTTGATTTTCAGGGATAACAGTATAAAGTTTATTGCCATCAAAAAATTGAGTAATACCAAGAAAGTTAATAGAATATAAATTTTTTGAAATCGTTGCATCTCCATTTATTTCTTGACTAATATTTTCAGTTTTATTTTCAAGAGTATATCTAAATTGAAAATTTATGTTTTCAAAAGAACTTAGATTATTTGAAACTTTATTTAATAGTTCTAGAGCTAATTCTGAATTTTGCCCGAAAGTATTGATAGCAAAAAGAGTTAAAAATAAGAACAAGGTTTGTTTATAATTAAATTTTTTATAAAATATCATCATTTAAAATTTTATCTAAGTTCATTAAATCCTGGATAAGAACTTGTCTTGGTTTACTTCCTTCAAAAGGACCAACTATTCCAGCAGCTTCCATTTGATCAATTATTCTTCCAGCTCTGTTATAACCTAATTTAAGTTTTCTTTGAAGTAATGAAGCTGATCCTTGCTGTGCTGTTACAATAACTTCTGCAGCTTCCCTAAATAAAACATCTCTATCATCAATATTAATATCAATTTTTGTATTTTCTTCACCTTTATATTCAGGAAGTAGGTGAGCGTTATTATATCCAGTTTGTAACCCAATAAAATCAGTAATTTTTTCTACTTCAGGGGTATCTATAAAGGCACATTGAATTCTAGTTAATTCATTGCCTTGAGTGTAAAGCATATCACCTCTTCCTATCAATTGATCTGCACCTCCATTATCAAGAATAGTTCTAGAGTCAATTTTTGAAGTAACTCTGAAAGCAATTCTCGCGGGAAAATTAGCTTTTATAACACCAGTTATCACATTTACTGAAGGTCTTTGAGTTGCTATAATAAGGTGTATTCCAATTGCTCTTGCTAATTGAGCTAATCTAGCAATTGGGGTTTCAACTTCTTTTCCTGCTGTCATAATTAAATCGGCAAATTCATCAATTATTAAAATTATATATGGAAGAAAAGTATGTCCATCATCAGGATTTAATTTTCTATTTTTGAATTTAAAATTATACTCTTTGATATTTCTGCAATTTGCATTTTTTAATAATTCATACCTATTTTCCATTTCGATGCAAAGTGAATTTAAGGTGTAAATTACTTTAGTATTGTCAGTAATAATTGCTTCTTCAGAATCAGGTAATTTAGCTAAATAATGTTTTTCAATTTTATTATAAATATTTAATTCTACTTTTTTAGGATCTACTAATACAAACTTTACTTCACTAGGATGCTTTTTGTATAATAAAGAAGTTAGAAGAGCATTTATTCCGACAGATTTACCTTGACCAGTAGCTCCAGCCATAAGTAAGTGAGGCATTTTTGATAAATCTACCACAAAAGTTTCATTGCTAATGGTTTTACCTAATGCAATAGGTAAATCCATTTGTGCTTTTTGAAATTTTTGGGATAAAACAACAGATTTCATAGATACAATACTAGGCTTTTGATTAGGTACTTCAATTCCAATTGTACCTTTTCCAGGTATTGGTGCAATTATTCTTATTCCAAGAGCAGACAAAGATAACGCTATGTCATCTTCAAGGTTTTTAATTTTTGAAATTCTAATACCTGCTGCAGGTACTATTTCATAAAGAGTTACTGTTGGACCAATATTAGCTTTAATTTGAGCAATTTCAATTTTATAATTTTTTAAAGTTTCTACAATTTTATTCTTATTTAATTCTAGCTCCTCTTCATTTATTGTAATACTACCATCTCCATAATCTTTTAATAAATCAAATGAAGGTAATTTAAACTTACTTAATCCTAATTTTGGGTCAAATTCTCCATGTTTATCAACAAGATCTTGAGAAAGTTTATTTGTTGTTTGTTCTTCTGAAATTTTATTTATTTCAAGATCTAATTGATCTGATTCACTTTTTATATCTGATTTTTTATTTATTTCATCTTTATTTTCAAGGGTCTCTTTTTGATTTTCAAATTCTACCGTAACTACTTCATTACTAGTATCATCAATTATCTCAGTATTAGTTTTTTTGATTTTGATTAGGTAATTATATATTAATTCAGGAGTTATCTTCCAATGTAAAACTATAAATAATAGAGCTCCAAAAGTCAATAAAGTAATTAGACCAATTTTTCCAATATAATCAACAATAAATTGGGAGATCTCAAATCCAACTAAACCTCCTAAAATAGGATAAATTTCATCTAACATTCCAAATAAAACTGAAGACCATAAAGTATAATAAAGCCCCCAAATCCAATTTATTAAAATGTTTGTTTTATTTAGATTAAAAAATAAAACAAATCCAGTTATAAACAACAAAAAAGGAATAATAAATGATGAAGCTCCAAAAAATTTATAAATAAAAAAATGGCTAACCCATGCACCAATTTTTTTTAATATGTTAGTACTCTCTATAGTTCTGTCAAGAATCATTTCAATACTAGTGAAATCAGTTTTCCAGTTGTAAAAAAAAGAAATAAAACTAATGAATAATAAACTTGAAATTAAAATTAAAAAACCACCAAGAATAATTTCTCTAGATCGTTTTTTTTTAGATGAAGTTTTTTTTAACCCTTTATGGTCTTCAGTCAGTGTTTTTTTATTCAACATTCAAGAAATTCTATAAATGTAAAAATACAAATTATGATTGGATTATTGAATCTAATTACAAATAGGATATATATTTTAGTATTTAAATTAAATTTTATTAATCTTTATTTTAAAATAAGCATAAAATAAAGTCATTATTGGGCTTAACCAATTGAAAATAGCATAAATAAAGTAATCAAAAACACTTACACCAAGAACTCCTGATTGATAAGCTCCACATGTATTCCAAGGAATTAAAACAGATGTAACTGTTCCTGAATCTTCTAAAGTTCTACTTAAGTTTTCTGGAGCTAGCTTTTTTTCTTCATAAGATTTAGTAAACATTTTACCAGGGATAACAATAGAAAGGTATTGATCTGAAGCGGTAAGATTTACTGTAAGACAAGAAAC
>CABXRK010000008.1 GCA_902514625.1 uncultured Bacteroidota bacterium | reverse complement strand
AAAAAAATATATTTATAAATTCAATGTTAATCAAATTTAAAAATTCAATGAAGAAAGCACCCCTTACTTTAATTCTTCTTTTTATAGTAGGATGTCAAAGTCCAAAAGGTGATCAAAAAAAAGTATTATTAAATGAGAATTCCGATGAAATAACTTTCATTTTAGAACTTACAACTGCCGGAAACACAAGAGATGAAGTTGAAAGTTTTACTCAATACATGTCAGATTTTATTGTTAAAAGAGAACCAAGTTCTGTTTATGGATATTATATTTCAAAAGACAATAAAAAAGTTACATTGATTGAAAGATATAATAATAGTGATGATGGAATTCAACACGGAATAGATTTTATTAATGGCCCTAATTTTGATAAATTTTTTGAAGTTTTTGAAATTGAAAAATTCATTACAATTGGAAATGCTTCAGAAGAATTTAAAACTTTTGCTAGCGATAATGGTTTTGAAATCGAATACAGAGAATCAATAGGAGGATTTGTTAGAAAATAACTTTAATTAAAAACCCATGAAAATAAAAACTATATTTTTAATTGTTAGCGCTACAACTTTTCTTCAAGCTATGCCTTTATATCTTAGTCTCATTTCTGAAGAATTTAAAATAATGCTAATTAGTGATGCTTTTTCTATCGAAAATGTTTCATCTGGTCTTAGTATAATGTTTGACCAGTTTGCTATTGTAGTTTCATTTATTGCAACTGGATTAATTTTTCTTTTTATTGGAGCCACTTCATTCTCAGACATAAATACTTTAAAAAGATTGTCTTTTTTATTTTTTGTTGTAATGGGATTTTTTGCACTTCCAGACTTAATTTCATTTATTAAAGGAGACCCTACTGCCCCCCTGCCTGTAATATTGCTAGGGCTTTTCTCAGTCGGACTTCTATTTTATGGCTCTAAAAAAGGTGTCGTTTAAAATTATTAAACAACTACAAATCATATGAAAACCTCTATGATTTTTTCATATATTTTATTATACTTAATATAGTTTGACCTATATTTATCAAATATAAATCAAATATAAAAAACGATGAAAAAAATATTAATACTTTTCTTTTTTTGTTCTGCTATATTATCAGGTCAAAAGAAGACTAAAAATGGAAATGTTTATAGTGACCACCCTGGCATTGAACTTGTTAATAAATTCAACAAGGCATTTGTAGAGGCTGATACGGTAACTCTAAATGCCATTTTAGACGATAATTTTAAAATTAAAAATTCACTTTCTCTAAATAAAGGAGATAAAGGATCTACAAAGTCTGATCTTATTAATAATTCAATTTACTGGAATGCTAATATCAAACATTTAAGTATAACTCAAGCCAAACCAGCTTATCCAGATGCAATTGAATATAAACAAGGAAATCAGTTATGGGTTCAAAGTTGGGATAAAATTAATGGATTTCATAAATCTACAGGAGTGAAAATGGATGCTCCATTACATAGATTATACAGACTTACTTCAAATGCAAAAAAAATACTTTGGATTGGCGAATATTTTGAAAGAAATATTTTTAGAGAAATTTGGAGTAGTGAAAAAGATAGAAAAAATGGAGAAATTTATGTAAATCACAAAAACATAAATACAGTTAGAAAAGTTATGTATTCATTTGAATTCGGTGATTATGAAGAAGGATATAGTCATTTTGCTCAAAATGCGGTTATTTCAGATATAAACTATCCACTTGGAATCACTGAAACGCTAGAACAAGCAATCGAAACCGATAAAAATTTTATTAAAGCATATGAAATTGAATCGATTGATATGAGAGGTTATCCAGATTACTTGGATTATGACTGGGGAGATTCAAATGCAGTACTATCTTGGTGGACTTTTAGACTTAAAAGAAAAAAAGATGGTAAAAATATTATTCTACCTGTTCATATTCAAGATTCATTTAATGATGAAGGTAAAATAAATAGAAGAAGCCTTTATTATAGCTCAAAATTATTAGAAAACTAAAAACTAAAAAAACCCTCAAACGAGGGTTTTTTTATTTATAATAATTAGATACATCATTTAATTTTTAATGCTGATCTAAACATAATAATTGACGTATATATTACTACAACAATAACAATCCATCGGAGTATATTAATTGGTAAAGATTTAACCATTAGAGCAGCAATTAATACCGCTACACTTCCAGGAATGGCCATCCATAATGAAGCTTTTCTATTATAAGCTCCTTCTTTTATAAATTTAGCTGAAGCAGGTGGCATTAAAAATGCACAAGATCCCATCATAATCGGAAAAGCAACTAATGGAGACATTCCTAATGCATAAATTAAAGCCATGCATGGAGCGTATAATCCTATTCCGGCAGTCATTAAAGCCCCAAGAAAAAAGTTAGCGACATTAGCTAAAACTAATTTCCCTCCATTTAATCCTATTGCTTCTCCGCCTCCTTCTACCCAATTCATTTGACCAGAAATCATAAAAAATGCCGTTACAAACAAAGCAATTCCAATAGTTATTTGAATTTTCTTAACTGGTAATCTTGAGACAATACCTGCTCCAAGAATTGCTCCAAATGCAGCGGATATTAACATCGTTATTAAAGTTATAGCTTCAACTTCTATTATTTTAATGAAAATTAAAGCTTGAATTAAAACTGGAACCGTATTAGAAACGTTTAATGTCCCAGGTAAAATCCTGTCTTCTGTCTGTTTCATGAATTTCAATAAAGCTGTTTGGGGAGCAAAAGCACCAATACCAAGAACATCAAAGAAGTTTACAAAAAATCCAATAAAAGCAACTTTTAATGGGTTAACATCTTCTAAATCATTTTTGTGTTTAATTAAATCTTTACCAATTACATATATGAAGAAAATCACTAAAAGAACTAAAATTATCCATATTGTTAAAATCATAATTATTTATTAATGCTTTATTTTTTATCTAAAAGTACTATACTATTTACCCAATTTATAGTAAAACTAATCAATTAGGGAAGTTTAATATTAAAATAGGTTATTTTTTTCTTCTTATCTTTAATATATAATTTTTCTATAGTACTATGAAAAATAGACCTGGAATTTTTAACGATGTTATTGGTCCAGTTATGCGTGGACCTTCTAGTTCCCATACTGCAGCTTCATGGCGAGCTGCAAAAATTTCAATGGATATTTTAAACGAACCATTGAAAAAAGCAATTATTGATTTTGATATAAATGGAGCATGGGCGTCAAACTATAGAGAGCAGGGAACAACCATTGGAATTGAAGGTGGTCTGCTAGATCTTGAAATGACAGATGATAACATTAAAAACACACAAGAATTAGCTAAAGAAAAAGGAATATCTATAGAATATAAAATTAACTCATTCCAAACTAATCATGTAAATACTTTTAGATTATTGTTAGAAGGAAAACATGGGAAAAAAATTCTTGTCACTGCAATCTCAACTGGTGGTGGCTCCTTTAAAATTATAAAAATTAATAATCATAAAATAAATATACTAGGGGACTCTTATGAGCTTTTAATTTTAAATGCAAATAAAGAATTCTCATTAAAAGATTTTGAATTATTTTTTCCTAGTCATCAATCAATTATTGAATCATTTGAAAATCATGAGAGATTAATAAACATTAAGTTCTCAAATAAAATAAGCGAGGATTCTATTAACAAATTAAAAAGAATTGTTTCTTTTAATGAATTAAAAATTCTCCATCCTGTTCTACCTATTGTTTCAGGTAATGAAATAGAGATGCCTTTTAATAATCTAGAATCTCTATTAAAATTAGCTGAAATTAAAAATATTGATTTAGGAGAAATTGGACTATTGTATGAAAAAAGTCAAAGTGGTTTAAAAAGTTCCGCTCTAATTAACAAAATGAAAGATCTTGTAAAAATAATAGAGGACAGTATCAAAATTGGATTAGAAGGAACAAATTATGACGATAGAATTTTACCTCAACAATCCCATTTAATTGATATTGCTAATAAAAATAACAAAATATTAAAAGATTCTATTGTAAATAATATAATCGCAAATGTCTCAGCTATTATGGAATCCAAAAGTGCGATGGAAGTAATTGTTGCCAATCCAACAGCAGGTTCATGTGGAGTTGTAGGAGGGGTTTTAAAAGCTGTTGCTAATAACACTAATGCTTCATTTGACGATTTAATTAAATCATATTTTGCAGCTGGAATTATTGGTGTCTTTTTTGCTGATGGTCCTGGATTCTCTGCTGAAGAACATGGATGTCAAGTTGAATGTGGTGCTTCTGCTGGCATGGCAGCCGCTGGAATAGTACAATTATTTGGAGGAACAGCCAAACAAGCTATTGATGCTGCCTCAATGGCTATTCAAAATATGATTGGATTAATTTGTGATCCTATAGCTGATAGAGTTGAAGCTCCTTGTTTAGGTAAAAACGTTAGTGCAGCCGTAAATGCCCTTTCCTCTGCAACCATGTCATGTGCTGGATATAAGGCTCTGATTCCTCTTAACGAAGTTATCCAAACAGTTTCAAGCGTAAGTAAACAAATGCCTTCTTGTAATAAATGTACTGGAAAAGGTGGCCTAGCAATAACTAAAACTGCATGTAAAATAAAAGAAGAATTAAAATTTAATTCTAATTTAGCTTCAATTGATACCTCTTTAATTAAAAATAAAAAATAAAATATTATTCGTGAAATACTTCTTTTTTTTATCAACTTTTTTTCTTCTTATTTATTGTTCAAAACAGACTGAGCCTTGGAATAATAAACAATTAATTGAACCCTATGAATTATCAAATTCAATTAATACTGGCAATAAATTGCCTTTAATTATAAGTATTGGTCCAGCCGCTGTAATTAAAAATTCGATTGATATAGGAGAAACCCGATTTGAAGAAAATTTAAATGATTTAAATCAACACCTTTCTTCTATTTCAAAAAAAAGTGAAATTATTCTCTATTGCGGATGTTGCCCATTTAAAAATTGTCCAAATATTAGACCTGCCTTTTCGCTTATTAATAAACTTGGATTTATCAATCACAAACTACTTAATCTTAAAAAAAATTTAAAAACAGATTGGATCGACAAAGATTATCCTGTACAAGAAATAGATTGATTTTATAAATAATCTCTAAAGATTATTACAAAAAAATGAAACTTAAAATTTTTTTATTAATATTTATTATTTACTCCTGTACAAAACAAAATATTGATAATACATGTTCAGATCAATATTATAAAGGAAAACTTGTTTTAAAGGGTATTTGCATGAATTATGTTATTGAAATACTTGAAGGTCAGATTAACCCTGATCTTATAGAGTCCGAGTGGATTAATGAATTCAATAACAAAAAATATAATAATGTTTTTGCTTTAGAAAGTGTTTGTTCCTTTCCTGAGAATTTAAATGAAGAGGATGAATTTAAATTTATAATTAACAATACTATCGAAATGAAATGTGCAGTTTGCCTGGCTTATTCTCCAACTCCAAAAAAATCATTAAAAATTGAAATCTGTAAATAAAAAACCCTATAATTAATTATAGGGTTTTTTAAGTTATTTTAATCTATCACTAAAGAATTTTACTTATCCTTTCCCGCTAAATTAAATTTACCTTCCTCGGTATGACCAATATGAACATATATCTGATCCTTATGTGATCCTGAAACCATATTCCAAAATGTTTTTCTTGCCTCAGCATTGTCAGATCCTTGGGAACTAACAGATTTAGCAAAATCCATAATATTTTCATAAGAAGAGAAAAATTGCACATCGGACCCGGATCCTTTATAATGAACACTTGCACCTCCACCCATCATAAGCCCTTCATTAACCCCAGGTTTTATTTGCCAATCCATATAGGCATCTCCCATCTTAGAAAGGCTACCATTAGAATTATAATGTCCAACAACTAACACAAAAGGTTGGTCCCAGTCCACATTTTCTTTTTCAAGAAAATACTTATCAAAATTTATAACTCTTAATTCATCCCAGTGCCCTTGAAAAAAAGACCACCACTCTGAGAAAACATCTTGCATTTCATTTTTTTCTTTTTCAGAAAGAGCTTCTATATTTTTATTAAATGCCCCTCTAAAATTGTCTTTTATAGCGTCTTCTGATGAAGAGTAAATATCATTTAAAACAATACTTTCTCCAGAACCATACCAATGTCTATAAACCCAATGAGCATTATTTGTCCTATCTTCTCCTTGAGACATATCAACAACCATTTTGTGCAATTCAACAAATCTGTTGATTTTTGTAGCAGGTACATCCAGATATGTTGTCTCTATATATGATTGAGAATACATTAATCCTGAAAAAAGTAGGGCAAAAACAATCCCTAATTTCCTTATTTTTATAATAGTTTTCATCGTTTTATTTAATTTTAATTAGTCTACAAATATAGTTAAATACTAAATCAAACTATCCCAATAAATCATCTCATTTTACCTTATCATATCTGCCAGGAGCTAATAATCCACTAATTAATGAAAAAACAGAGTTTGGTATAACCTTTAATAAGAATACTACTATTTGCCATGTTTTAGTTGGAACACAAACCTTCCTGCCTTTTAACATTGCTTCTACTCCTTCTTCTGCAATTCTTTTTGCACTTTTCTTTAGGAATGAAGGGACACTATCCATTTCCTTTTGAACTCCACTTGCTGTATGAAAATTTGTAACTGTATACCCCGGACAAACTGCGGTGGAGGTGATCCCCTTACTATTGTAAAAATTCAAAGATTCACTAAATCTATTCATAAAGGTTTTGACTGGGCCATAAAGAGATTGAAGAGATGAAGCTGGTGCAAAAGCTGCCACAGATGAAACTATCATTATTTTACCGCCACCATTAGATATCATATCATTAATGTATTTTTTAGTAAGTGCAATAACAGATATTCCAAGGACTCTCAAGCATTTTTCTTCTTCTTCCATGGAATTTTTATGAAATGCATTTGGTAGTGCATACCCAGCATTATTAACCAGTATTTCTATATTATAATTATTTGATTTTGTAAAATTATAGATATCATATGGTGCATTAATTTCACTAAGGTCAGATGAAAAATAATCACATTTAATATTATATTTAAATGAGATCTCTTTAGTTAAATCACTCAGCTTACTTTTATTTCTAGAAGTTAATATTAAATTATAGTTTTTTTTTGCCAAACAATGAGCTATTTGAAGTCCTATACCCGATGAGGCTCCTGTTATTAAAGCATAA
This sequence comes from uncultured Bacteroidota bacterium, assembly GCA_902514625.1. Classification (GTDB taxonomy): domain Bacteria; phylum Bacteroidota; class Bacteroidia; order Flavobacteriales; family Flavobacteriaceae; genus TMED220. The sequence goes on along the minus strand of CABXRK010000008.1, from coordinate 44,425 downwards.
TTTTCTTTCATGAATAGATAATTAAATTAATTATTTTATTATTTTACAAGATGAAAAAAATTAATCTAAAAGAAAAATTTTCACTTTTTAAAGATTATTGGAATCCTAAGATTATAGGAGTTTTAAATGATCAAGATATAAAAATAGCTAAAGTAAAAGGTGAATTTGTCTGGCATAATCATGAAAAAGAAGATGAACTTTTTCTTATTATAAAAGGATTATTAAAAATCGAATTTAACGACAAAATAGTCGAATTAAATGAAGGAGAAATGTTAATAGTGCCTAAAGGAGTAGAACACAAACCTGTAGCTGATAAGGAAGTATGGCTTCTATTATTTGAGCCTTCCAGTACTAAGCATACAGGTGAAGTCATAAGTGAACTTACTGTCAAAAAATTTGAAAATATTTGAATATTATCTATAAGATTAAATTAAAAAAATGAATACAAAAAAAATTATTGCATTAATTATTTTTTCTTGCCTTACTTTTTATACTTTTTCCCAAGATTTAACAAAAATTAAATTTACTAAACAAGATAGTTTAAGAGGAAGCATTACCCCTGAAAGAATTTGGTGGGATTTAACTTATTACCATTTAGATATAGTTGTTAATCCTGAAAAAAGAACTATTAAAGGAAGTAATGAAATAAAATATACTGTAATTGACTCTGGTTCTAAAATGCAAATTGATTTACAAAAACCTTTAAAATTAATTAAAGCAGAACAAGATGGGAGAAAATTAAAAATTATAAAAGATGGTAATGCTCACTTTATTAAACTGAAAAGTAAACAAATTAAAGGATCTTCAAAAACTCTAAAAGTATACTATGAAGGGAGCCCCAGAGAAGCTGTAAGAGCTCCTTGGGATGGAGGTATTTCGTGGGAAAAAGATAAAAATGGAAATCATTTTATAGCTTCATCTTGTCAAGGTCTAGGAGCCAGTGTTTGGTGGCCCAATAAAGATCATATGTATGATGAAGTTGATAGTATGCTTATAAGTGTTAATGTCCCAAAAAACCTAATTAATGTATCAAATGGACGTCTAGTAAAAATAGACGAAAAATTAAATTCCAAAACTTTTCATTGGGCAGTTAAAAATCCCATTAATAATTATGGGGTAAATATTAACATAGGTGATTATGTTAATTATTCTGAAATATATAATGGAGAAAAAGGAAATTTAGATGTCGATTATTATGTTCTAAGTTATAATCTTGAGAAAGCCAAGGTTCATTTCAAAGATAATACTAAAATGATTGAGGCATTTGAGCATTGGTTTGGACCTTATCCTTTTTACGAAGACAGTTATAAACTAGTACAAACTCCATATTTAGGCATGGAACATCAAAGCTCAATTACTTATGGAAATAAATTTCTAAAAGGTTATCTAGGAAGAGATTTATCTAATACAGGTTGGGGATTAAAATTCGATTATATTATTATACATGAAGGAGGCCATGAATGGTTTGCTAATAATATTACATATAAAGATATTGCTGACATGTGGATTCATGAAAGTTTTACCACTTATTCTGAAAGTCTTTTTTTAGATTATTATTATGGGCCCAAAGCTTCATCTGAATATATCGTTGGAATAAGAAAAAACATTAGAAATGATAAAAAAATTATTGGGACCTATAATGTTAATAATAAAGGTTCAAATGATATGTACCCGAAAGGAGCAAATTTTATTCATACCCTAAGACAGTTAGCAAATGATGATGAAAAATGGCGTCAAATATTAAGAGGATTAAATAAAACATTCTATCATCAAACAGTTACTACTAAAGAAATTGAAGATTATATATCTAAAAACATTGGAATAGATTTATCCCCCATTTTCAATCAATATCTTCGTGACACAAGAATCCCTATTCTAGAATATGGTTATGATGGTGAAACTTTAAAATATAAATGGAGTAATATAGTCGCTAAATTCAAGATGCCTATTGAAATCATTATCGATAATCAAAAAATATGGATTTATCCTGAGAGTGAATGGAAATATAAATCATTAAAATTTGAAAACATTAAAATTGATCAAAATTATTATGTAAATACTAAAAAATTATATTAATAGTTTTTTAAATAATGGAGGTAAGATTTTAATTCAATTTTTTAAATTGCTTAAAATAAATAATTTATGAAAAATATATTTTCATTTCCGCTAATTTTAATTGGAATTAGCATGATTATTCTTGGAATTTTATGGATGATTGTTGATGAACCTTGGATGTTGGATAAAGTTGCAAATGAGGAAAGACTAGGGATAAACTTCAAGGAATTATTTAAAATCGATACAAATAGCTCTCTTCCGCAATATCTTAAACAAATTTATCGTTTTTTTGGATTATGGGTTTTAATCATTGGGTTATTTACAACTACTTTATCTTCAGCTATTATTTCAAAAGATTCTAAAATCAGGATCATACTACTTTTATGTATTGGATTAATGTCTTATTGTGGTATAATTCTTGCCTACATCTGGATACCTAGCTCTCCTTTTGTTTATCTTGGATGGATAATGATTATTCTACACGCTATTTCTTTTTATGCGCATAATAAATTATAAATAATCCCAATTTATCCGTAAATAAAGTATAAAATAAAAATTGCAATAAAAGCAATTTGAATACCAATTTGTTGCTTAGAAGATATATTTGGAAAAATTTTTTTTCCGAATATCCTCCATATTATATATAGAATTACTAAAGAAATCACATACAAATTCATAAAATAAATATAAATTAATTTTTAATAAGAATACTTATTATAAATCAAAAACATCTCCTTTGACAGAAATATTGTATCCTTCGTCAATAACAATTTGACTTTCTTTACTTTTATTATTTAACAGTGGATTGGTATGGTTCATATGAATAAAATGTATTTTATTTCTATCATTCGGTGATATTTTTTTTAACATCTCCATACTCTCAATAACAAAAGGATGTGGAATTTCAGAAATTGATCTATAATTTATTTCTGATTCGTCATAAAAAGTTGCATCAATTAATGCATAATCTACTTCTTTAATTATTTCTACAATATTTATTTCCCATTTTGTCCACTTATCAATGTCTGGAATAAATAAAAGAGTTTTATTTGGTCCAATGATTTTATATCCTACAGTTTCTGAAAACTCATCTCGATGAGGAACTTTAAAAGGTAATATTTTAACATTTTTAAATAATTCAATTAATTTACGATTCTCTAAATTCTTAATAACAATATTTTTTTGATCTATCAATTGATTCCATGGACCGTTATCTTTTAAAAAATTCTGAAGACGAGGCATCGCATATACTTTTATATTTTTTGCTCCCATCGCTTCTCGACCAAAAAACATTAAACCTGAATAATGACCTATATGTGCATGCGTTATAAAAACTCCTTCAATAAAAGATCCTGATTTAATTTCAACTTGATTCATTTGATTGGTAATATCTGGAGTAGCTTCAAAAAGAAAGTATTTTTTTAATGTTGGGAAAATTAATGCCAATGAAGTTCTCTTTCGATTATTCTTTTGATATTCGGTCAAACCTCTACAACAATTTCTATTACAAGATATGTGTGGGGAACCTCCATCCTGTATAGTGCCTAAAATTAAAATGTATGGCTCTTTATTTTTTAAATCCTGAGATTGAACCATAAAGCTAAAAAGTAAGCCAAAAAGAAAAAATCGAAACATCTAATTGTTAATTTATAAAAGTTCTTTTTAAATATGAATTTAAAAAAAATTCATCAGGATCTAATCTTTTCCTTAACTTAAGGAAATCATTATATCTTGGGTAACTATTTTCAAGTTTTTTTGCGTTCATTGTATGAATTTTTCCCCAATGCGGCCTCACCTTATATGGGGCTAAAACTGATTCTATCTCTGGAAGTAAATCCATTACTTCTTTTACCATTGGTTTCCATGTAAAATGAATTGCCACACTATCTCTTCCATAGGCCATACTCATCCAGAATTCATCAGAAGCGATACATCTGATTTCAGAAACAAATAAAATAGGCGAAATTTTTTTATTTAATCTTTCAATTGCCATAATAGCTTCAAAAGCATTTGATCTAGAAACGAAATACTCGGATTGTAATTCATCTCCATTACTCGGCGTGAAATCCATTTTAAAATGTGGAAGTCTTTCATGCCAAGGACCTATTACCCCCATCTGAGGAGTGCAATTTTTTGAAGAATTAGATTTTATTGGATGAAGGTTTTTTTTTGCTGCAACAGCTCCAAAAAATAAATTATCGTCCTTCCATTCTTTTCCAGGTTTAGACTTTATCCATATTTGATCTATTTTTTTATTTTTCCAGTGGGTAAAAAAACTAACACTATATCCAAAACTCATGATTTTGTCAAAATCATTTTTCAAATTTATCATCGGAAGATCTTCAAAAACCCTTTGTTCTATATTAAATGTTGGTTCAATTTTTAACAAAATTTTAGTCATTATACCTAAAGCACCTAAACTTACCCCACCAGCATAAAATAAATTCGGATCATTTTCACTATCAACCCATTTTGTTTTTCCATTAGCTGTAATTATCTCAAACCCTTTAATTGCTGAAGATAAATTTTTATTTGAAATCCCTGATCCATGAGTAGCTGTTGAACAAGCTCCTCCAATAGAAATATGAGGAAGTGAAGCAAGATTATGCAGAGCCCATCCATTTTGATAAAGAAATTTTCCTAAATCTCCATATTTTATTCCAGAACCCACTAAAACAGTTTTGTTTTTAGTATTTAAATCATGAATTTTATTAATTTTATTAGTACTGACTTGAACACCTTTAGTGTCAGCAATATCATTAAAGCAATGTTGGGTGCCTAGAGCTTTTACTTTTTTATAATTTACTAATATATCTTTGATTTCATTAACTGAACTAACAAATATTGTTTCATCTGCTTTATAAGTATAATTACCTGCCCAATTTTTAAGTCCAGAAATTTTTTTAATCTTTGAAATACATGAAATTAAAGTGGGAGTTAAAATTGATACAAGAGTAAAATTCCCAAATATTGATAAAAAATATTTTCTGTTCATTTTTTTCTAATTATTATTATTTTTCTCCATAGACGGTAACTATAATTTTTCTAGATGGTGAATTATTTCTATGTTCACATAAATAAATTCCTTGCCAAATTCCTAATAAAGGATTTCCATTTTTTAATGGGAATGAAACTGAAGATCCAATTATAGTGCTCTTAATATGAGAAGTCATATCATCAGGGCCCTCTTGAGTATGTTGATAATGATTTTTATCCTCTGGAACCATGATATTAAAATGTGTTTCTAGATCCTCTCTAACTGAAGGATCAGCATTTTCATTAATAGCTAAACTTGCCGAAGTATGAGTAGTAAAAACATTAACTATACCCGTAAAATCGGGTAGTACATCAAATATTTGCTGACTAATAATATGAAATCCTCTAGGATAAGGTTTTAAATAAATTTCTTTTTGAAAAACCATTTGATAAATTTATAAATTACAATTTAAATAATTTTTTAAACTATCCATATACCCTTTCAGGTCTATATGGATCAATAGATATAGATGTTTTTTTATCAGAAATGATTTCTGAAACTAATTTTCCAGTAGCTGGGCCTAAACTCCACCCCATCATAGAATGACCTGTTGCAATAATTAAATTCTTACAAGATGAATGTTTTCCTATAAAAGGAAGTCCATCTGGGGATAATGGTCGAAGAGCACTTTTGACATTTTTTTGACTCTGTTTTGAAATATGAAAATCTTTATAATAATTAGAAACGGATGATGCAATAGCTAAAACTCTATTGTGTTTTATACTATTATTAATTCCCGAAATTTCCATTGTTCCAGAAAAACGAGTAATCCCAATCATAGGCGTTACAGCTACTTTTGATTCAATCAAAATAGAAGGCATTGAAATCCCTGTTTCTTTTTCTACATTTATACAGTATCCTTTACCAGCTTGAATAGGTAATGAAATCCCCAATGGTTTCATTAAATTTTCAGACCATGCTCCCGCACATAAAACAAAATAATCTGACTCATATCTTTTAGAATTTGTTAAAATAGAATTTACTTTATTATTATTAACAATAAAAGATTCTACATTTTCTCCTCTAATAATTTTAACTCCATTTTCTAAAAGATATTTTTCCAACTGCTCCATGAAAATCCATGGACTTGAATGTGCATCAGAAAGATAATGAAAGGCCCCTTTAATGTCCATTTCAATCCCAGGCTGCAAAGACTGAACTTGATCCTTTGAAATTAAGGATACGTCGAGTCCTAAATCTTTAGCTATGCTCATAACTTTAGTTTCATTTCTCTCTGCCTTTAAAGTTTTAAAAGCCATTAATAACCCTTTCTTTTCTAAATGAAAATCAAAAATTTTTGAAGAATATATCTCTTGATATAATTCTCTGCTAAATTCATTAATTTGCTTAAGAGAATTTACAGATCTTTGAACGTGATTATTATTACAAGATTTCACAAACTTTAACAGCCAATAAAAAAGATCTTTATTAATTCTGGGCTTTATATAAAAAGGACTTGAAGAGCTCAACATCCATCTAAGTCCCTTGGAAATAATTCCTGGTGAAGCTAAAGGAATTATATGGCTTGGTGTTATATATCCAGCATTCTCAAATGAAGCTCCTTCCTTTATCTTTTCTTTTTCAATTATTAGTACCTCATGTCCTTCCTTAAGAAGAAAAAAAGCAGTTGAAAGTCCGACTATTCCTCCGCCTACAATTATTATTTTTTTTTTCAAAACACTAAATTACTTGAAATCCATTTACAAATTCATCTTCAGGATCTATGATTATTGAATTATGTCCAATGATATTTGCTGATCCTTGGATACTAGGCGTTATTGCTTTATAAGCTCCTAAATCTAAAGTGTTTTCAATTCTGCCAACAAAAATAGATCCAATAATACTTTCATTTACAAATTCATCTCCAACAATTAATTTTCTTTTAGAAAACAATTGGGCCATTCTCGCAGAGGTACCAGTGCCACAAGGTGATCTATCTATAGCTTTATCTCCATAAAAAACAGCATTTCGAGAAGAAGATTTTTTATTTAACACTTTTCCGATCCATAAAATGTGACTACAGCCCTTAATTTTAGAAATTTCAGGATGTTCCAATTTACATGTAGAATTTATCAATTTTCTTATTGTTCTACTAAATTTAATAAGTTGACTAGCGGTATGATTTTCAATGCCATGAAAATTATCTTGAATATCAATTATTGCATAAAAATTTCCTCCATAAGCTACATCAATTGATAAATTTCCTAAATCTGGTGAATCAATTTTAAGAGCACTTACCGATAAAAAGGAGGGTACATTATAATATTTAACTTTAGTTACTTTTGAATTAGACAACTTATATTTAACCTTAATTAATCCTGCAGGAGTTTCAACTCTAAGTTCTCCTAGAACTTTTGGTTGAATTAATTTTTCCTCAATTAAAACAGTTACAGTTCCTATAAGTCCATGACCGCACATAGGAAGACAACCACTGGTTTCAATAAATATTATTCCCACATCATTATTTTTATCTATAGCTTCATAATATAAACTTCCACTCATCATATCGTGGCCACGAGGTTCAAACATCAAACCTTTACGAATCCAATCATAATTTTTCAAAAAATATGATCTTTTCTCTATCATTGAATTTCCTTTTAAAATTGGAGCTGGAGAAGTAACTACCCTTACAGGATTACCTCCTGTATGAGCATCAATACATTTAAAAATTGTTTTGCTAATCAATTATACAATCTTAGTTTTTAGTTTTTATTTGTTTAATGTCCAATGGGTTTAAATCTTTAAGCGCGTCAGGCAACAAATCCTGAGGACAATTTTGGTATGAAATAGGTCTTAACCATCGATAAATAGAATCTGTCCCCACAGAAGTAAAACGACTATCAGTTGAAGCTGGAAATGGTCCTCCGTGACACATCGACTGAGTTACCGAAACTCCTGTTGGAACACCTTTAAAAAGCAACCTCCCAACTTTTTTTTCTAAAACATCAACTAAATTTCTATTATTAATTATGTCATTAGAACTCCCTAGGATAGTCCCAGTTAATTGACCAGGTAAAAAATTAATTATTTCAGTAATTTGATTTACCGATTTACACTTAATTATAAGGCTATAAGGTCCAAAAACTTCTTCTTTAAAAAAATCATTTTTTAAAAAATTTTCACTTGTAATTACACCAACTGATGCTAAAGAGTTATTTTTTTTTGATCTATAAATTTTTACCCCTAAATTTTCATGTTCCTTTATTTTATTAATATAATTTTCTTTAATAGATGGGTGAACCATTGATGATGTCTCAGAATTACTGAAAATCTTTTTAACTTGTTCGAGAAAATTATCTGAATCAGAACTTAAAAAAATTAATCCGGGATTAGTGCAAAATTGTCCAGTGCCAAGTAAAATAGAATTAGAAATTTGTTCTGCTAAATTCTCATCTTCCTTTAATTTATCAGGTAAAACTACTATAGGGTTTGAACTACCCATTTCAGCAAAAACAGGAATGGGATCCATTCTTTTTTGTGAAATATCATAAAGAGATTTCCCTCCTAAATAACTTCCTGTAAAACCAACTCCTTTAATATTTTTATTACTTACCAACTGTTCACCAACTCTATGAGATTTGCCTTGAAGATGAGAAAATACTCCTTCAGGAAGTTCACTTTTTAAAACAGCAGAGTTTACAGCCTGTGAAACCAATTCACTAGTGCCTGCGTGAAAAGGATGGCCTTTAAGAACAACAGGACATCCAGCTGCTAGAGCTGAAATAGTATCTCCCCCAGCGGTAGAGAATGCTAAAGGAAAATTACTCGCTCCAAATACTGCAATAGGCCCTATCGGTTTAAACATTTTTCTTAAATCAGGACCATTTTCATCTTCTAACTTAATAATAGGTTTAACATAGGATCCTTCATTTAATATATTTACAAAAGTATTTATCTGATTAATTGTTCTATTAAATTCTATCTCTGCTCTTCCTTCAGGAAATCCTGATTCTAATTTATATTGAACAATAATTTCTTTCTTTATTTTATTGATTTCACTTATAATTTTAATTAGAAATTTTGCTCTCTCCTTTGTTGATTTCAATGAAAAAACAGAAAAAGCTTTATCAGCTAATTCTGCAGCCTTATCAACTTGAGAAATTGATGCTGTAAAATACTTCTGAGGTAAAATACTCTCATCTAAAGCATTTATTGTATAGAAAATCTCTGAATCCTTATCTTCAATAAAACTATTTCCTATCAAACTTTTTCCTGTAATCATAATAATTCTTTATAATCTGAAACATCAGGTCTAGTATACATAGATTCTTCAATTATTTTTTGTATTCTTTTTCTTTCTTCACCTGAATGAGACATTCTAGGTTTACGAACATATCCTGTCCCTAAAGATGTAGCGACTTCACATTGTTTAATATTTTGAACTAATTGAGGAGAAATATCTAACTCTAAAAGTGGCAAAAACCAACGATAAATTTTTAAAGCTTTATCAATTTTGTTAGACTTTATAAAAGTATATATTGCCATAGTTTCTTCTGGATAAGCATCTACTAAACCCGCAACCCATCCATGTGCTCCCATGACTAAACTTTCCATAGCTATTGTATCAACACCACAAAAAATTGAAAAACGATTTCCAAAACGATTAATCATTCTTGTTATATTTGTAATATCTCTTGTAGATTCTTTAACTGCATTAATATTTGAAAAACCCTTCAACTTATCCATCATATCCAAAGTGATTTCAATTTTATAATCAATTGGATTATTATAAATCATAATCGGCAAAGAAGTTGAATTAGCAATATCAGAAAAGTATTTTATAGTTTCATCTTCAGTTGCTTTATATCTCATTGGAGGTAAAACCATTAAGCCATTAGCTCCATTTTTTTCTGCATTTTTTACATTTCTTATTGCAGAGTCAGTAGACTGCTCAGCTATATTTAAAATTACAGGGACTTTATTGTCAGCAACTTTAAGTGCTTTCTTTAACAAAATCAATTTTTCTTCTTCATTTAAAGTGCTGGCTTCTCCAAGGGTACCTCCTAATATTAAACCATGAACTCCAGCATTAATTTGAGCTAATAAATTTTTTTCAAAAGAATTTAAGTCAAGATTCCCTTCTCTATCGAATTGAGTTGTAACAGCAGGCATTACACCTTTCCATTCAAATTCATAATTACTTTTCATTGAGTTTAATTAATATTAATTATAAAAAAGATTTAAATATAAATATTACGCTTATTAATGTAAAAATAAATATTAATTAATTAATAAAAATATTATTCCCTTCTATATTATTTTATTATTAATGAATTTAGAAATTTCGGTCATTTTTAAGATTTTCATCATTTTTGACCATTTTTGACCATTTTTTGATCATTTTTGATCATTTTTTGATGATTTTTGATCATTTTTTGATCATTTTTGATCATTTTTGATCATTTTTGATGATTTTTGATCATTTTTTGATCATTTTTTGATCATTTTTGATCATTTTTTGATCATTTTTAGGATTAATTTAATTTTTATAAACCAAATAGAAAGATTATACTCCATTCTTAAATCAAATAGAATTCTTTAATGCTAATAATTAATAAATATTTACTTTCGTGTTTAGAATTAATCTAAATAGTTTGAAAATGAAAATATATCATATAATTATAATAATTATTTTTTCAACTTTTTTTATCAATTGTGAATCAAAAAATAAAAAAATCAATGAAGTAAATCTATATAGTCAAAGACACTACAATGTTGATAAAAAACAATATGAGAATTTTGAAAAAATTACAGGAATTAAAGTAAATGTTGTAAAAGCAAATGCAGATGAATTAATTGAAAGACTTAAAAATGAAGGTGCAGATAGTCCTGCTGATCTCTTTATTACAGTTGATGCTGGGAAATTACATAAAGCTTCACAAAATGGACTTTTACAAAAAATTAATTCTAATAAAATTAATATAGATAATCAATTAAAAGATCCCAATGGCTTCTGGGTCCCAATTACGTACCGTGCAAGAATAATTGTATATAGTAACGAAAGAGTTAAAAAAGCTGACTTAAGCACTTATTCTGATTTAGCAAATGAAAAATGGAAAGGGAAAATCCTTGTACGTTCGTCTTCAAATTCATATAATCAAGCTTTAATGGCATCTATAATAGCAAACGATGGAATAGAATCTGCTTCTAAATGGTCTAAAGGGATAGTTGAAAATTTTGCAAGAAATCCAAAAGGTAATGATCGGGATCAAGTTAAAGCTATCGCTTCAGGTCAAGGAGATATTGCAATTGTAAACTCTTACTATATTGGACTTTTATTATCATCAAAAAATGATGATGAAATTAGCGCTGGAAAAGCAGTATCCGTTTTTTTTCCTAATCAAGGAGAAGATAAAAGAGGGAGTCATATAAATGTTTCAGGAATAGGATTAACGAAAAATTCACCTAATAAAAAAAATGCTATTAAATTAATTGAATACTTAACAAGCGTTGATGCACAAAAAATTTACGTAAATAATAGTTATGAATATCCCGTTAATACTTTGGTTGAACCAAATGAAATTGTTAAAGAATGGGGAACTTTCAAAAAAGATTCACTAGATCTTAATTTACTTGGAAAATTTAGAAATGAAGCAATATTAATTTTTGATAAAACAGGTTGGAAATAATAAGCATAAAAAAAATTTATAACAGAAAATGGACTATAGGAAATATTCTAATTGGATCTTTCTTGTTTTTACCTATAGGCGTACTTTTTTATAATCTTTTTAACTCTAAAGGTAAATCATTTAAATATTTGTTTGAAAATTTATTATTTGATTATTCTTTAAATACAATATATTTAATTTTAATAACATGTTTATGTTCTTTAATTTTTGCTATTCTTCCAGCTTGGTTTATAAGTAATTATAAATTTAAAGGAAGAAAAATTTACGATGTTTTATTGTTTCTTCCATTATCCATTCCGTCATATATAATGGCATTTACTTATAGTGAGATTCTTAGTTTTACAGGACCAATTCAAACTTTTTTTAAAAATTTTTCCCCTGAAATAGCAGATTTTTTAAATAAAGATTATCTTCAAATAGAAGTGTTAGGAATTATTCTAGCTCTAGCCTTATATCCTTATGTTTATACTTCTTCAAGGATTTCTTTTAGCTATATAGGGTCTAATTACATCAATTTATCTAAAACTCTGGGACTTTCATCAATTAAAACTTTTTATAAAGTAATTATACCTTTATCAAAGCCTGCAATTTTTTCCGGATTATTTCTAATTATACTTGAAGTTTTAAATGAATATGGGGCGGTCAAATATTTTGGGGTAAATACCTATACCACAGGAATATTTAGAGCTTGGTTTTCAATGGGAGAAACTAATACAGCAATTCAATTAGCTTGTCTATTATTAATAATTGTTTTTTTAATTTTTGTTTTTGAAAAAAAATCGAATTCAAATAAAGGCTTTTATTATTCGTCTAATTCTAAAATTCAAAAATTAAATATGGTGGTTAAAAAAAATTTACCAATTATTCATTTTTCATGTTTAATACCTTTTTTATTTGGATTTTTTTTTCCATTTATTTTTATTTTAAACAATTCCTTTAAAATTATTAGTTCTATTGAATATAAAGAATTAATAGTCTTATTAGTTAATAGCTTGAGTGTTTCTTCAATTTCTTCTTTACTAATTGTTCTTTTTGGTATTATTTTTATTTTTATCGAAAAAAATTCAAAGTCTAAAATAAATGTATTAATCACTCAATTAGTTTCCTTAGGATATGCAATCCCAGGAGCCGTAATTGGATTAAGTTTAATTCTTCTTTTCACTAGTTTGAAAAAATCATTTTTTCCAATTTCTATTATTGGATCTATCTATATTTTAATATACGCCTATATAGTTCGTTTTTTAGCTGTAGGAATTTCCCCCATTAGATCTAGTGTAGAAAAAATGCCTGAATCATATAATGATACAGGAAAAAATTTAGGCCTTGGATTTTATAATTTATTAAAAAAAATTCATCTCCCAATTAATAAATTAGCATTAATTAGTGCTTTTATAATTACTTTTGTTGATCTATTAAAAGAATTACCAATTACTTTGATTTTAAGACCTTTTAATTTTGATACTCTTGCAACACAAACCTACCAATTCGCAATTGAAGAAATGTTAAAAGAATCAAGTATATATTCATTATTTATTATTACAATTGGATGTGTTATGTTATTAATTTTTAAAGCCATACTAAATAAAGAATTAGATGTATCTTGAAATTAAAAACTTAGTTAAATATTATAAAAAAAATATTCCTTTAATTAAAAAGTTAAATTTTTCAATTAAAAAAGGAGAGATTATTTCTTTTATTGGTGAAAGTGGGTCTGGAAAAACTACTTTCTTAAAATGCATTTCCGGTCTAGAAAAAATCAATTCTGGATCTATTTTTCTAAACAATTTAGCATTAAATGATGAAAATATTTTTGTTAAACCTCAAAATCGAAAAATTGGATTTGTCTTTCAAGATTATCCTCTATTCCCTCACTTAAACCTTAAAGAAAATATTCTATTTAACTTAAATAAAAAATATTTAAAGAGTTTAGAATACATGTTATCATTAACAGGATTATCAAAATTAATATATAGGTTTCCCCATGAACTCTCTGGCGGGGAACAACAGAGAGCTTGTATAGCTAGGGCTTTAATCAGAGAACCAGAATTATTGCTTTTAGATGAACCTTTTAGTAATTTGGATTCCTCTATTAAAAACTCAATTAAAGAGGAGATTCATAAAATAATTAAAAAAACTGGAACCACTACAATTTTAGTTACCCATGACATTAAAGACTCACTAAATATTTCCGATAGAATTCTAATTTTTAAAGCTGGTGTTCTTCAACAATATGATAATCCAGTTAAAATGTATTGTGAACCTGCAAACTGCTATTGTGGCAAAATTTTAGGAGATCTAAATAAAATCAAAATAAATGAAAAAAACTATTATCTAAGACCTGAAAAAATTAAAATTTCAAAAAAATCTCCTTATCAAGTAATCATTAAAAAATCCTATTTTCAAGGGAAGGAATATAAAATATTAGGGGCCTTCAATAATGAACCTTGGCATTTTTTTTCTAAAGATGCAATTATAAAAGGTGAAAAAATACATATTACTTTCAAAAAAGAAGATTTAATATTTTTTGACTCTCTGTGTGAGAATTTCTTTACTTAATTTTCAGTATGCCTCAAAAAGAACTAGCATAAACAGCATTCACAACTACAATCTTCACAAGTACAATTAGAACAATTCGAGCTCGAACAAGCAGAACAAGTACAATTACAATCTTTCATAAAAGAAAATTTACATTAATATAAAAAAAATCTTTTCTTATTCAAAGAGATTCCCCCCATTCTTTTATAAAATTTAATAGCTCTTTTATTGAAATCTGGTGTTTGCCATTGGATAAAGTCGCAATTTAAACTTTTACATTCTTCTTGTAATTTTTTCATCAATTTTTCTCCAAATCCTTTACCTCTAATTTTATCTTTTAAAAATAAACAATCCATATAAATATAATTAGAGGCATGCCAAGTAGAATATTGCTTCATAAAGGACATATATCCTAATAGTTCATTTTTTGATTCTAAAACCAAACAAAATAATTCAGGGGACTTTGAAAACAAATCATTCAATAATTTTTTAGATTTCCCTTCCTTTATAAATTCAGCTCTTTCAAAAATAGCATGTGCTTCACATAAATCAACCAACTGATCCATTTCGTTAGGCTTAACGTATCTTAAATTAATATTGTTCATTATAAAATTTAATTTTTTATGTAAATTAATATATATATATAATTTAAAATATATTTTTTATTAATCATTAATATTTATAATTATTAGTAGATTTGAAATCTAAAAATTAAAATGGATATTTCCAATATTGATCTTATTGTCTTTATTCTATACGCGATTCTAATTTTAGGAATAGGTCTGTACGTTTCTAGAGAGAAAAAAGGTCAATCTAAAAGTGCAGAAGATTATTTTTTAGCAGGAAAATCTCTTCCCTGGTGGGCTATTGGTGCTTCACTAATAGCTGCTAATATTTCTGCAGAACAATTTATTGGAATGTCAGGATCAGGATTTGCTTTAGGGCTTGCAATTGCCTCCTATGAATGGATGGCAGCAATAACTTTACTTGTTGTTGGAAAATTTTTTCTTCCCATCTTTATTGAAAAAGGTCTTTACACTATTCCAGAATTTATTGAAAAAAGATATAGTACTAACTTAAAAACTATTCTTGCTGTTTTCTGGATTGCATTATTTGTTTTTGTTAATTTAACGACAGTATTGTTTCTGGGAGGTAAAGCTTTAGATACAATTATTGGAAATGGTGATGGAACAATTCTAATAAATAGTATTATTGGATTAGGGTTTTTTGCCGCTGCTTATTCTCTATGGGGCGGATTAGCTGCAGTAGCATGGACTGATGTAGTTCAAGTAATTCTTCTAATCTTCGGAGGTCTTTTAATGACATATTTTGCTTTAACAAACGTTACTGATTCTGGAAACTTTATTGAAGGTCTTAAATACATATATGAAAAAGCTCCTGAAAGGTTTTCTATGATTCTTTCTAAAGGTGAAATCATTACTCCAAATGGAAGAGATGCATGGAATGATCTCCCCGGCTTGGCCGTTCTTATTGGTGGCATGTGGGTTGCTAACTTATATTACTGGGGATTTAATCAATATATTATTCAAAGAACACTTGCCGCAAAAAGTTTAGAAGAAGGTCAAAAAGGAATTGCTTTTGCAGCTTTTTTAAAATTAATTATCCCGATTATTGTTGTCCTTCCTGGAATAATTGCTTACGTTATGAACTTAGATGACTCTGGGACCCTAACAAGACAATCCATTGATCAAGGATTTATTGGTTCAGGCGGAAATATCGCAAACGATAATGCTGCCCCTTGGCTAATAAAGAATTTTATACCCACAGGAATTAAAGGCTTAATTCTTGCCGCATTATCAGCAGCAATAGTTTCTTCTTTAGCTTCTATGGTAAACTCCACTTCTACTATTTTCACAATGGACATCTATAAATCTATGTTTAATAAAAATGCTAGTGATAAAAAAATGGTTAGTGTAGGTCGTTTAACAGGTCTAATTTCTTTGGTAATTGCAATGATTATTGCTCCTCAACTAGGAAATCTTGGCCAAGTTTTTCAATTCATACAAGAGTATACCGGAGTTGTAAGTCCTGGTATACTAGCTGTTTTCTTAATGGGTCTTTTTTATAAAAAAGCGACAAACAATGCTGCTATATGGGGGGTTGTTCTTTCCATTCCAATAGCTATGTATTTTAAAGTTGGTTCAAACAATTGGTCAGATTCTAATTTATTTCTAGATCTTCCTTTTATGCATCAAATGATGGTAACCTGTATTGGAACAATTTTAATTATTTATATAATAAGTTATATAGAAGGAAATAAAAATAATCCTAAAGGAATTGAAATTTCAAAAAAACTTTTTGAAACATCTCCAGTTTTTAATGTTTCTGCTATCTCAATAATGTTAATTACATCATTTTTATATATAATTTTTTGGTGATTATTTTTTCAATAATATGAAAAAGCTTTAACTATAAAATTCTTTTGTATATTTAAAATAAATAACAAAATATTAAATATGAATGCTCATAATACTTCACTTATAAATTCTTTACTTTTAATTTTAATCAGTTTATGGGGATATTTCTCTTCAGAAACACCTTCGATTACAGCTTTTATTCCAGCAATTTTTGGAGTCATAATTTTACTATGTTATAACGGTATTAAAAAAGAAAATAAAATCATTTCACATATTGCTGTTGTACTAACGCTTATTGTTTTATTTGCTTTATTTATGCCTCTAAATGGTTCAATCAATCGTGGTGATAATTCTGCTATTATAAGACTTAGTATAATGATTTTATTTAGTGTCCTTTCAATGATTGCTTTTATTAAAAGTTTTATAAAAGCTAGAAAAAATAAATCTTAGAATTTTAAAGAACTTTTTAAAATGAAACATTACTTAAATCTAAATTAAGTTCTTTAATCCATATGTTTCTATATAATACCTCATGCCCTTCAGATTGTAATTTTAATCCTCCAAGTTTTGGGGTTATTCCAAATCCATTTTCATTACCTCCATCTAAACCAGAAAAAGCCCCTCCCCATACTTTTTGTATACTTACATTCTCATGAATTTTTTCCCCATTGAAATAAATTGTCACTCTAGGTCTTTCTGAAATCTTACCATCAATAAATCTTGGAGCTCTAAATTTAATGTCATATGAATTCCACTTACGTAATCCATTATAATATATATATGGAGCAGCTTTTTCGTTTATTATTGCTCCTATACCATGTTTAGTAGAATCTCCGTCCTTTATTTGAATTTCATATCTATTTTGTAGATATACTCCACTATTCCCTCCTTTGTTTTTTATGAAAAACTCTATATGTAATCTAAAATCTTTAAACTTTTTTTTTGTTACTATATCTGCTGCGCCATACTTTCCTCCTGTTGCATTAGCATCATAAGTATTCAATACCATTCCTTTATCTATTGGATCCTTTTCAAGTTTCCATTTAATGGGCAATGTCGCAGACAATCGAGGACCTCTCCAGTAAGTCCATTTTTCATGTAGTATTGCAAAAGTTCCGTCAAAAAAAACTTCTGCGTCTTCAGGAACTTTAGCTCCAATTCCTAATTGTAAATCAATATTTTTGTCTTGGGAAAAACCTATAAAAAAGAGAAAATAGAAAATTAAAATTATAAACCTCATTATTTTTTTTTTAAAATTATAAAATTGTTAAATATTAAATACTTATTTCTTTTTATTCTTATTTAGATTTATTAAAAATAATTTGTATATGTAAAAATACTTTTTTTTATTTGCATGTTATTTATAATGAGTCTAAATAGAAAACAATGAAAAAAATAAATTTAATATTAATATTGTCAATTTTATTGACAATATCTTGTGCTAAAGATGAATACGATGGACCTGCTGCAGGTGCTTCTTATATAGTTAAAGAAGTTCAAGTTGTGCAAACTGTACCTGGACCTGAAGTTACTGTAACAGTTAATGTTCCAACTCCTATTCCTCCTCCTGATTATGATTTTAACAGAAAAGGAATCTCAACTGTCTATTATGATGGTCAGACAAAAAGACTTAAAATGGCAGCTGCTCTTGGAGCCGCTATGAATAGTAATTCCTCAACCAAAGAAGGAATAACTAACATGTTTAATAATGGTGAAGGCTTTTCTGATGCTACTTTAAATGGGACTGGGAAAAAAGTTGGTAACAAAACTGCTGCATACGGATCAGCTACCGTTAAACCACAATTTGACGGTTGGATAACCGATTTTGTAGACAATGTAATTCCTGCATGGAATGATAACGCATCAAAAGGAGTTCCTGGAAAATATACAGACCCAGGAACTGATCCTAGATCAGTATATGTAAATAAGCAAGGTAAAGAATATAATCAAGTCTTTATGAAAGGTTTAATTGGTGGTATGGCTGCTGATCAAATAATAAATGGATATCTTTCTAAGACTAAACTTGATACTGGAAAAGCTGATAATGATAGTGGAGTCTTTGGTTATAAATCCCCTGGTGCTGCTGAAAATAATGTTACAAAAATGGAACACTATTGGGATGAAGGATTCGGTTATTTATATGGGTTAGATGATCAAACAAATCCTCAACTTGGTGCCTCTGGAGATGTTTTACTTAATAAATATCTTAAAAAGATAGAAGCTAGCGATGAACCTGGGATTGCAAAAAAAATATATGATGCATTCATTATGGGTAGAGCTGCAATTACTGCAAAAAATTATACTTTAAGGGATGAGCAAGCTAAAATAATTAAAGTAGAATTATCTAAAGTTATTGCATATAAAGCTTCCTACTATATGAGAAGTGGAGGTGATAAAATAACAGCAGGTAAATGGGCAGATGCTTTTCATGCTCTTTCTGAAGGGTATGGATTTATTTTAAGCCTTCAATTTACTCAAAAAGAGGATGGCTCTCCTTATATGACTAACGCAGAAGTAAACGCGATACTTGCAGAATTAGATGCTGGTGATGGTTTTTGGGATCATACAGAAGCCACTTTAGATGCTATTGCTCAAAAAATTGAAACTGCAACTGGAGTCCCAAATTAAGAGCTAAATGATTTAGAGTTTAATTTATGCAGTCAAAATGCGATGGGGATTTTTTCCCATCGCTTTTGTTGTTTTAACAAATAAAAATTAATGAAAAAATTATTTTCAACAATATTAATAATTTTTGTTTTCTCTTGTGTTAAAGAAAGTAGCTCTGATACGACTGTAAAACTGGTTGATGCTACCCCTACAAATACTAACAATACTTCTAATACAAGTGACAATTCTGATACAAGTGATACAAGTGATACAAGTGATACAAGTGATACAAGTGATGCAAGTGATACAACTGATTCTAGTGAAACATTTGATAGATCTGGAATGTTAGTTAATTGGGCCGATAATATAATTATACCCTCCTATAATGAGTTTAAAAGTTCTCTCTCAAAACTTAATGAAGCAATTAATACTTTTAATAATAAAACAGACAATGATAACCTCATTTTAGTGAGAGATAAATGGCTTATTGCATACAAATCCTGGCAACATATAGAAATGATTACCATTGGTAAAGCTGAAGAGACCTATTACCAATCTAAAATGAATGTTTACCCTAGTGATATAGATCGAATTGAAAGAAATATTAGTTCCGAATCCTATGATTTAACAAATGCTAATGAAAATGATGCTCAAGGATTTCCAGCATTAGATTATATGCTTTTTGGAGTAGCTGATTCTGATGAACAAATCCTTGGAAAATTTTCTGAATCTAGTAAACAATACTCTAATTATTTGACAGCTCTAGTTAACGAAATGATATCTAATACAAATACTGTTGTGGATGATTGGAATACTTTCAGAGATAATTTTATAACCTCAACTGAAAACACAGCCACTTCTAGTATAAATAAAGTCACCAATGACTTTATCTATTATTATGAAAAAGGTTTTAGAGCAACTAAGTTTGGTATTCCTGCTGGAGTATTTTCTGGCTCAAAATTACCCGATAGAGTGGAAGCTTACTATAGTAAAAAATTTTCAAGAGAATTGGCCTTAGAGGCCTTATTAGCAATTGAGAATTTTTTTACAGGAAAAGAATTTGATGGGGAAAAAATAGGCGGAAGTTTAAGTTCCTATTTGGTTTTTTTAAACACGGAAAAAAATGGAACAAGTTTAAGTAAAAGTATTACTGATCAATTTGCAGTCGCAAGAGAAAAAATTAAAAGTCTTGATGAAAATTTTGTTTCTCAAATTCAATCAGATAATAATTCAATGCTTTTAACTTATGACGAAATTCAAAAAGGCGTTGTTATGTTAAAAACCGACATGTTGCAATCATTAGGAATCAATGTAGACTATTTTGATGCTGATGGGGATTAACTATATTGCATAAGTTATTCTTATTTAGAAATTTATTTTAATATTATTAATGGTTTCATCAATAAAATCATATCTTAAAAAGGATTGTGAATCAAGTCCTTTAGCCGTTTATAGAATAGCGTATGGATTGTTAATGTTTTTAAGCATCTTACGATTCTGGTCTTATGGTTGGATTGAGAAATTATATATAAATCCGATTTTTCATTTTTCCTATTATGGATTTGAATGGATTAAACCAATTGGACAATTAACATATTTAATTTTTATTATATGTGCTATTTCATCACTTTTAATAGCTATTGGGTATAAATATCAAATTGCTATAATAACCTTCTTTTTAAGTTTTACTTATATTGAATTAATGGATAAAACCACATATCTTAATCATTATTACTTTATTAGTATTTCAAGTTTTTTAATGATCTTCTTGCCGGCTTCTGCTAAATTTTCAATAGACAGCTATAACAAAAAAATCTCCTATTCAAAAATACCAAAATGGACTATTGATTCAATAAAACTTTTGATCGGTTTAGTATATTTTTTTGCTGGGTTAGCAAAAATAAATTCAGATTGGCTGCTTAAAGCTATGCCTTTAAAAATATGGTTGCCATTAAAATATGATATTCCAATAATTGGGGAGTCCTTAATGCATAAAGATTGGTTCCACTATTTTATGAGTTGGGGTGGAATGATATATGACTTATCTATCCCTTTTCTTCTTCTATATAAAAAAACTAGACTTATTGGATTTTTATTAGTGATTTTTTTTCATGCTTTCACGAAAATTCTTTTCCCAATTGGAATGTTCCCCTACATAATGATCGTAGGGGCATTAATATTTTTTGAATCAAATTTTCATAACAAAATTTTAACCTATTTAAGTAGAGTTATAAATAAAATTAAATCTTTTTTTTATAATAAAAAAACAGAAATCCTTACTAAAAAAGGTCCCTATGGTTATAAAACTCCTAATTTAATTTATATAATAATTTCCGTTTTTTTCCTTTTACAAATACTTTTGCCATTTAGACATATTTTATATCCTGGCGAACTTTTTTGGAATGAAGAAGGCTATCGTTTTTCATGGAGGGTTATGCTTATGGAAAAAATTGGATACACTACATTTAAAGTTAAAAATATTGATACCGGTAATTCGTTTTACGTAGAAAACAAAGAATTTTTAACTCCATTTCAAGAAAAACAAATGAGTTTTCAACCTGATTTTATAATTGAATATGCTCACTTTCTTGGCAAACATTATAAGGAATTAGGGAACAAAAATATTTCCATTTATGCTGATAGTTATGTCGCCCTTAATGGAAGACGAAATCGTCAATTTGTTGATCCTAAAGTTAACCTATTAAATGAAAAAAGATCTTTGAGGCATTACTCATGGATCATACCTCTAAATGATGAAATCAAAGGTTTTTAAAATTTTTATATTAAACAGTTATTTAATTTTTGCTCAAAATATTGTTGAGGGCACAATTAATTTTCCTGATGGATTAATCGCGCCAGATGTTGAAATTTATGATAATGAAAATGGATTAATAACAACTTCAAACGATAAAGGCGTTTTTAAGTTTTCAACTTCAAAAAATAAAATGAATCTGATATTTATATCTAAAAACGGAAACTTTATTGAAAAAGAAATTGAAATTAAGAAAAATTCTCTATTAACTATTGTTTTAAATAACGCAGTTAATAATCTTACAGAAGTGATTATAAAAGCTAACCAATTAAAGGCATTTCAGTTAAAAAGACTTAAAGACATTGAAGGAATAACAATAAATGCTGGCAGAAAATCTGAAGTAATTTTAGTTGATCAATCTGTATCAAATTTAGCATCAAATAATTCAAGACAAATTTTTAATCAAATTGCGGGTTTAAATATTTTTGAAAATGATGATGCTGGTCTTCAATTAAATATTGGAGGAAGAGGATTAGATCCAAATAGAACTTCAAATTTTAATACTCGTCAAAATGGTTATGATATAAGTGCTGACTTATTAGGATACCCTGAAAGTTATTACACACCTCCTGCTGAAAGTTTAAGAGAAATTCAAATAATTAGAGGTGCTGCATCTTTACAATATGGCACACAATTTGGAGGATTACTAAATTTCATTATCAAATCCCCTGTATCTGAAAAAGAATTTGAAATCATTTCAAGAAATACTATTGGCAGTTATAATCTTTATACTAACTACACAAGTTTAAGCGGAACAAAAGACAAATTTAGTTACCTGATTTTTTTAAACTATAAAAAAGGAGATGGCTATAGATTAAATTCAAACTTTAAATCTAATAACACATTTATAAATTTTAATTATAAACTTAATAATCAATCAATCCTTAAACTTGATTTAACTTATTTAAATTATTTAGCTCAACAAGGAGGTGGATTATCAGACAAAATGTTTAGAGAAAATCCATATCAAAGTAATCGATCTAGAAATTGGTTTGGACTAGATTGGTTTATTTATAATCTGAAATTTGAGTCTGATGTCACTGAAAAATCTAAATTTAGCATTAATTTCTTCGGATTAAAGGCTCAAAGGAATTCAATTGGATTTAGATCAAATAGAGTAGATCAAATTGATCCATTAACTGAAAGAGATTTGATTTCAGGAAAATTTAATAATTATGGTTTAGAAACTAGATTTTTAAAAAATTATCTTTTTTTAAATAAAAAATCAATCTTATTAATAGGAGCTAAATTATATAATTCTAGAAATAAAAGTGAGCAAGGGCCTGGATCAAATGAATCAGATGCAGATTTTAACTTTAAATATTCAAATTTTCCAAATTACTCAAACCAATCAAATTATTTATATCCAAATGCTAATACCTCTTTGTTTGCTGAAAATATTTTTTATTTAAGCAAAACATTTTCTTTAACTCCAGGTTTTAGAATTGAAAAAATAAAAACAGAAAGCGATGGATATTATAAAAAAATAAATCAAGATGCCGCTGGGAATGTTATTCTAAATCAGACTATTGATAATTCTGAAATAAGAAAAAGATCTTTTATTCTTTTTGGGGTAGGCATAAGTTATAAGCCATCAAATTTTGTTGAATTATATGCTAATCTTTCTGAAAATTATAGATCGGTTACCTTTTCAGATATAAGCATTTTAAATCCTTCTTACTCAATAAATCCAAATATTACCGATGAAAATGGAAATACTATTGATCTAGGCATGAGAGGAAAATTTAAAACCTTTATCTCGTATGATTTGAGTTTATTTAACCTTAACTATAAAAACAGAATAGGCTTTGTTCAAAAGGCTACAAAATATGGTAATGTTAAAAGTGAAAGAGGTAACGTTGGTGATGCAGCAATCTATGGAATAGAATCCTTAATAGATTTTAATTTAAAAAGAATTCTTTCTCTAGAAAATTCTTTCATTTTAAATTTTTTCATTAACTCCTCCTTTATAGATTCTCAATATGTAAAATCTGAAATCCCTGGAGTTAAAGGAAAAAGAGTAGAATTTATTCCAAAGAATAATTTTAAAACAGGTATTAGATTTGGTTATAATAATTTAATGTTAAGTTTTCAATATACTTATCTGTCAAATCAATTTACGGACTCATCAAATGCAATTGAAGGTAATCTAAGTGGTGTTATTGGAGAAATTCCAGCATATAAAGTTTCCGATATATCTACTTCATACAATACAAAAAAAATGAAATTTGAAATAGGCGTTAACAATCTTTTTAACGAAACTTATTTCAATAGAAGAGCTACTGGTTATCCTGGACCTGGGATAATTCCATCCTCGCCAAGAACATCTTATTTAACAATTCAAATTAAAATATAACTTTATAAATCTAAAAATAATGTGCTATAACAATACAAAAATCATTTCTCAAATAAAAGAAGGCTCTTTAATATTATGTGAATGTGGATTATATACATTTAGCTATAACAATTTGTTATTTGAATTCTCAAAAAGAGAACTACAAGGATTTAAAAACTATCTTTCAAAAATTTCGATTTCAGAATGGGAAAAAAAATGTAATTGTACAGAAAATTGCAGAAAAATTCCTATTCCAACAAATCAAGGAAATTTACTATTGTTATTTAATAAAAGTGAATTTGAAAATATGAAAACATTATTTTTTCCTAAAGAAAATAAAAAAAATATATTTCTTAAATTTAATCAAATCTCTGAAGAATTTTCAAAAAACTAAATAAAATAATATTCAATGAAATCTACAAAAAAAAAAGTTATTGTCTTCTATGATGCATATTGCGCATTATGTGATAATTCAATTTTGTGGATTATTAAAAATGACAAAAAAAATGAATTTTATTTTTCTCATTATAAAAGTAACTTCGCAAAAAAAAGCTTTCCAATAGTAGAAAAAAAAGAGGCAATTTCTATTTTGACTCACAAGGGGGATATTATTCAAAAAAGTGAGGCAATTATATATTTACTAGAAAAACTCTCAAAATATTCAATTCTTAAAAATTTGATTAAATTATTTCCGGGAATTATTAGAGATTTTTTCTATGATATAATTGCTAAAAATAGATACAATTGGTTTGGAAAATACGATACTTGTAAAACTCCTAAAAAAGAATGGCAAGCAAAATTTTTATAAAACTTAATTAACATTAACTCTTATCCCTAAAAACCACCTTATGCCCTGATTAGAAGCATAAACATAAGATGGGTCAAATTTTAATCCATACGGGTTTTGTGAATCAGCTATTATATTCCCTTCACCATCATAGGAAACATATTTATCAAAAGGATCAAATGATCTTGCAATGCTTCTTTTGTCTGGTGTGAAATTTAAAATATTTTTTATGCCAAAATAAAATTCATATTTGTTTGAAATTGTTTTGGTTAATTGGATATTTTGAATACTATGAAAAGGAGAATATCTGGGTCTTGGATCCAAAGGACCTAACAATGGTAATAACATAGGTCCAATAGCATTTCCAGTATAATCAATAGTTAAATTTTTTTTATATATTTTGTAAGAAACTCTCCAAACACCTTGGAAAGTTTCAGTTAAATAGGGCTTTTCTTTTAGCCCATTTTCAATTTTATAAGAATCGATAAAAGTTCCTCCCAAATTAATTCTAAGGCCGGTTGAAAAAGTTGAATTAATGTTAAAAGAACCCCCTTTAGAAATAGATGATCCTTTTAAATTTTGATAAATAATTTTACTTAAATCAAAATCATAATCAGGAATAATTTTATTACTGAATTTTGTTATAAAAAAACTAGAGTCAAAATCAATTATAACTCCAGGCTTCAAAAAAAAGCTCTCTACATAATTTAAATTTATATTCCAAGACTTTTCGGGTTTCAAATCTTCTTTAAACACAACATCTCTGGCTCCAGTAAGTGAAGCATGATCTTCTGTAAAAA
Organism: uncultured Bacteroidota bacterium; assembly: GCA_902514625.1. Taxonomy (GTDB): domain Bacteria; phylum Bacteroidota; class Bacteroidia; order Flavobacteriales; family Flavobacteriaceae; genus TMED220. The sequence goes on along the minus strand of CABXRK010000008.1, from coordinate 18,450 downwards.
CGTTTGTAATTCTATATCCAGATCCAAGACCTAATCTAATTGTCGATGATTTATCAATAGAATTCCACTTATAATTTAATCTTGGTGTTATAATATTACCATAAACAGAATTATAATCAGAACGTAATCCAAAAAGAAAAGAGTTTTGTGAACTTAATTTTATTTCATTTTGAACAAAAATTCCAGGTAAATGAACCTTATCTGGATCATTAAATAAATCTGATTCATTAAATGTTGCGGTTGAATTATCATCATAAAATGTGTATCTGTAAGCTAGTCCAAAAGTTAAATCATTTGAACGTAACAACTTATTATAAAGTATTTGAACAAATCCTATAGTTTGATTAGCATCATATTTTGTTGTCCCATAAACAGAATTTTGGTTATGATCATTTAAACTAAATTGAAGTTTTAAATTATTATTATAATCCCATTTTCCGAAAACTTCCCATCGACTTGTATATATACTTTCACCATAAATTTTATTACTAGCCCTATAATTCGAATTCCAATTCATCTGTCCACCCCATCGATCTTCATAGATATATCTTGTTGCTACTGATATTTTATTGTTAAAATCTATCTTATGAAAAATAGAAACTCTATCTTGAAGTGTAAGGTCAGTAAATCCATCTTTATTATTATCTATAGGATTCGAATAATTAAAATAATTTATACCCAACAGAGAATTAATACTTTTACCAATATTGTACCTATATCCAAAATCAGAATTAACTTCTCTCCATCCTGTTGTAAAAGAATCAAAAGAGAATTTATCAGAATGTTCTGGGAGTTTTGTTATTAAATTTATTAAACCTCCAATTGCCTCAGAACCATAAATAGTAGAAGTTGGTCCTTTTATAACTTCTATTTGTTCAATTAATGATTGTGGAATCCCAGTTAATCCATAAACAGAAGATAATCCACTAACTATAGGTAATCCATCAACTAAAACCATTGTATAAGATCCTTCTTGACCATTAATATGTATATCTCCAGTATTACAAACGCTACAATTTAATTGAGGTCTAACTCCATTTATATTCTGCAATGATTCAAAAATAGATGGAGTTGGATTTGACTTAAAAAAATTCTTATTATAAACTTCTATCGGAACCGGACTATTAAGTTTTGAAACTGGCTTTAATGTTCCAGAAATAACTATTTCATTAAGGGATTCATTAGAAATTAAATTCACTTTTCCTAAATTTATTTGAATATTTTTACTGAAATCCAAATTTATTTTTTTAGAAATAAATCCTGTATGCGAAATAATTAACTCATTATGGGTTATTTCTAAATTATTAATTATAAATAATCCATCTTTATTTGAAATCGATCCTTTATTTGAATTATTAATATATATTGAAGCTCCAAAAACTGGTTTATCATTAAAAAAAACAAATCCCTTTACTTCATAATCTTGACTTAAGAGTATTCTTGAAAATAAAAACCCAATTATAAAGTTATTCTTAATCATAAAAAAATAAATTGTTTATCAGTGCAAAACTTTAAACAATAAATATAATTGTTTTATAGTAACATACAATACTTATCCTAAATTTATTTTTACTTAAGCCCAATTAATAATGATTATATTTGAATCTAAAGTTCATTAAAAAATGTATAAGGAAAAAGAAGAAATTACCTACGAAAATTTAATTACCTGGAACAAAAAAAAATTAGTTATTTTTTCACTTTCTCTCAACGAAGAATTAAAAAAATTTAAACCTAAAAATCTAATCAATAAAGGTTATGGTTGTCTTGGTTAATTATATTCATTAATCAATGTATCCATTTATTAGTAAAAAGTTCATTAAAAACTTATTATATTTACTTGTATATTTCGAACTATGGAACTAAGAAATGAATACAAGCCTCTTCCTGACTTCTTAACAATAAAAAAAAGTGATATTGATGGCATTGGTTTATTCACTACTAAATCTATTAATAAAGGTACACAATTAGGAATTTCTCACCTTTACAATGAATTCTTCCCTGATAATTACTTGCGACTTCCACTTGGGGGTTTTATTAATCATCATGATATGCCTAATTGTATCGCTAAATCTTATGTTGAGCCGCATAAACATATTAAACTTTTTACTATAAAAGACATCATTGCTGGAGAAGAATTAACTGTCAAATACATTATCAATAAACTTGAAAATCCCCGTTGGGAATTTAACTGGGAAATTTCTCAATAATAGATCTATTTATCATGTTTAAACTAAAAATTTTGATTATCAGTTTACTCATTTTTTCCTGTTTCGATAATTCAGTGAAAACCATAAAAAATAATGAACCTAAAAATAAAATTGTAAAAATCCCTTTGAATCTTGAAAGTGATAATATTAAAGGCTACTTGGGAGAATATCTAAAATTAAAAAATTCTCTTATTAAAGATGACATTGAAGCAACTTTAAAAATTCAAATTACTTTAGAAAATGAATTGAGAAAAATTAATTATAATTCTATGTCATCTGAAAAACAAAATGACTTTTCTTCAATTATAGATTTGTTATTAAGGGATTTAAGTGAAATGAAATTAAAATCTATTAAAAAGCAAAGAATTATATTTGATAAATTAAGTCAAAATGTAATGTCTTTGATTAAATTAACTGGCTCAAATGAAAAAATTTATCAGCACTATTGTCCTATGTTTAATGAAAACAAAGGAGGAATGTGGTTAAGTTCAAGTAAAGAAATTTATAATCCATTATTTGGCTCGAAGATGCTAAAATGTGGATATGTAAAAGGTGAAATAAATTAAATTTTATGAGGTTAATTAAAGTTTTTTTTCTAATCTTATTCTTTTCATGTAATAGCAATCCATCCAAAAATAATGATTGTAATAAATTCCTTGAATGCCTGGATAAAAGTATTTGGAAATTAACAACAGGCACATTTTCTCAATATAATATTTTTTATAATAACCCTGAGGGTATATATATGGTACAGTATGAAATGTTTAACAGGGCTTCTACATGTAAAATGTTTAGCTTTTCTACAAAAGATTTTTCTCAAAATAGACTTGAGATGAAAAGTGAATTACTTGAAGGTAAGGTTAGATTCATATGGAACATTAATGAGCTTTATTGTGTTTATAATACAAATTTAAGAACAGAAAACATTACTTTTTATAAGTCTTCTTTCGAAGAATTAGAAGCCTCACTAAAAAACCGATCAGGATGTAATTTGCCTAATGATTTATAAAATAATAAAATGGGATATTTTTTAAGAAATATTGTTATATATGGAGCTATTTTAATTTTAATTTTAATAGTCTACATTGCAATTAGGAATATGAAAAAATAATAATTCTACTTCCTTGAATATAATTTTGCTAAAAGTCTTAGTATTTCAAGATACAACCAAACTAATGTAATCATTAGGCCAAAAGCCCCATACCATTCCATATATTTAGGCGCCCCCTTTTCAACTCCCTCCTCAATAAAATCAAAATCTAAAACTAAATTTAACGACGCTATAACTACAACGAAAATACTAAACCCTATGCTAAACCCAGATGAATTATTAATGTCCATAACAGGCATATTGATTCCAAATAAACTCATTACGAAGTTTATTATATAAATTATAAAAATGCCCCCTGTAGCAGCAAAAACTCCCAACTTAAAGTTTTCAGTTGCTTTAATATATCCAGATTTATAAGCAAGCAATAATGCCAATAAAATCCCAACAGTTAATTGAATAGCATTACTCACAATCCCTTCGTATAAAGAATTATACATATATGAAATCCCTCCTAAAAGACACCCCTCTAATATTGCATAAATAGGTACAGTAATTGGAGCCCATGTTTTTTTAAAAATTGTCACAATAGCAAAAATTAAAGCCCCTATTCCAGAAAAAGCCATAATTGCTATATTAGGTTCAGAGAACATATAGTATCCAGAAACCATAAGTAAAAATAAAGACAGTAATGTCTTATTTACTGTTCCATTCATTGTCATCCTATTTGAAATATCAGAAGAAGCTATAAATGTTTTATTCGAAAGAACAGGGTTGCCAGATCTAAAAGATAAATGTCTATTCATTTTTTTTTTTACAAAAATAAAAAATATTAGTTTAAATTAGATTATCATTATATAAATTAATCGTTTTCAATGATGAAAATATTTAACCTAATTTTATTTTTGATTTTTAATTTAAATTATGCTAATCTCATGGATTTAAATTCTGATATAAAATCCTCAAAAAAAAGAGAAATAAAAGAATTAACTATTAAAAATTCCAAAGGAACAAAAGTCAAAATAACTAATTATGGTGCTAGAATTATCTCCCTGTGGGTCTCTGATAATAAAGGAAATTTTGATGATATTGTTTTAGGATTTGATTCGGTTAAAGATTATTTTGTTTCATCTGAAAAATATTTTGGAGCTACAATTGGCAGATATGGAAATAGAATTAATAAAGGTGTTTTTTATATAGATAATATTGAATATAAATTAAATACTAATGATGGATCAAATAACCTTCATGGGGGAACTATTGGTTACGACTCAGTTATTTGGGATATTAAAAATTTTGATGAAACTTCCGTTACATTTAGTTATTCTTCATATCATCTAGAAGAGGGCTTCCCTGGAAATCTAGAAATTAAAATGAAATATGAAATAACTAAAAACAATGAATTAAAAATTCAGTATTGGGCATCTTGTGATCGTAAAACGATTGTCAATTTAACACATCATTCCTTTTTTAATTTAAAAGGGGCAGGAAAGGGAGACATTAACGATCATCTTCTCCAAATAAATGCCTCAAATTATACTCCTATTGATAAAAACCTTATTCCAACTGGACAAATAGAAAGTGTTGAAAAAACTCCATTTGATTTTAAAAAATTAAAACCCATAGGTCAAGATCTGTACCTTAAAAATAATCAGTTAAAATTTGGTAATGGATATGATCATAATTTTGTTTTAAATAAAACGAAAAACAGTATTAATTTTGCCGCAAAAGTAATAGAACCTGATTCTGGAAGAATCATGGAAGTTTTTACAAACGAACCAGGGCTACAATTTTATGGGGGTAATTTTTTAGACGGAACTATAACTGGGAAAAAAAATAAATCCTATAAATTCAGATCTGCTTTTTGTCTTGAAACTCAACACTTCCCAGATAGTCCAAATAATCCTGACTTCCCTAATACAATCCTAGATCCAAAAGATGAATATTATTCAATTTGTATTTATAAATTTTCTACTTTTCAATAATTTTTAAAAGCCCACAATGTAATAAATAAAATATCAAGTATTAATTACATTGACCTTAAAATCCATTCATATGTATTCTTAATAAAACGTATATACATATCTCTATCAGGTATTTCAGATTTAAATACCTTAATAAATTCATCACTTACAAGAATTGGAATTTCAACAAAGCGACTTCTGTTTTTATTGTAAATTCTAAATTCAACAACAATCGCATCTGAAATTAATGGCTCACTTTTTATTTTTTCATATACGAGATTCAAAATTTCACCTGACCAAACCCTTACTTCATAAGCAGTCTTAAATTTTTGAATTTCATCTCTATTATTAGTAAAAGGAATTTCGGAAACAATTTTTATTTCAATTTCTCTAGAATTATTTTCTTGTGAAAAACAAAAATTTATTGCCAAAAAAAATATTATATACTTCATAAGTAAATTATAACGAGTACTAATCAAATGTAATAATGTTTTAAATTATATTTAATAAAAATTTCACTAATTTTCAATAATTAAAAATAAGTGATGAGTTTAAAAAAAGTGTTTTTCCTCTCTGTTTCCATCTTTTTATATGGCTTTTTATTTAATTCTATTATTACTTGTTCTCCAAAACCTAATAACTCTAAAATAAAAACAGCAACAAAATCCCAAATTAAAGAAAAAACTAGAGTTATAACTAAAATTAATTCAATTGAAGATTCAATTTTAGTCAATGGTATGGTTTTAATCCCTTCTGGGACTTTTGAAATGGGAGCTGATAATTCAAAAGGTTATGAAGATGAATATCCTAAGCATAAAGTTAAAATAAATTCTTTTTGGATGGATATAACTGAAGTAACTAATGCTCAATTCAAAAAATTTGTTGATGAAACTGGTTATATAACTACTGCTGAAAAAAAAATTGATTGGGATGAAATGAAAAAAGACTTACCCCCAAACACTCCTAAACCAAATGATAGTTTACTCGCTCCATCCTCTCTTTTATTTAATTACACTTCATCTCCTGTTCCACTAAATGATTATTCACAATGGTGGAAATTTTCAAAAGGGGCAAACTGGAAAACCCCATGGGGACCTGACAGCTCAATTGAAGGCAAAGATAATTTTCCTGTTGTTCATATAAGTTGGAATGATGCCCAAGAATACTGCAAATGGGCCGGCAAACGCCTTCCAACAGAAGCGGAGTGGGAATATGCCTCAAGAGGTGGCCTTCAACATTCTGTTTATTCATGGGGGAATCAACTAATAACTTCTTCTTCTTCAAAAGCAAATACATGGGATGGTGAATTCCCATTTAAAAATTCAGTTAAAGACAAATTTGAATTTTTAGCTCCTGTCAAAAACTTTAATCCTAATGGATATGGTCTATATGATATTTCTGGAAATGTCTGGGAGTGGTGTTCTGATTGGTACAATTATAACTACTACAAATTATTTGAAAATCAAATTGCGGATAATCCAATAGGCCCTTCAGTAAGTTACGACCCCAATGAACCCTATTTGGAAAAAAAAGTTATGAGAGGAGGTAGCTTCCTATGTAATGATTCATATTGTAGTGGTTTTAGAAATTCGATGAGAATGAAAACAACTCCAGATACAAGCTCAATCCATGCGGGATTCAGAACTGTAGTTGATGCACTCTAATTTTATGGTGTAATTATTTCTCTAATTAATCCTTCTTGAGCCACAGAAGCGACAAGAACCCCATCTTTATCAAAGATACTCCCTCTTGAAAATCCCCTTGAATTAGAAGCGCTAGGACTATCCATAGCATAAAGAAGCCAATCATCAACTTTAAATGATCTATGAAACCATAAAGAATGGTCTAAACTAGCAGAAAAAAAATTATTTTCAATTAATCTTTTCCTATGAGGCAAGGTAGCTGTTAACAATAAACCATAGTCAGAAGCGTATGCCAATAATTGATGCTGCATTGGTAAATCAACATCTATAGATTCCTTTGTTTTAAACCAAACATTACTATAAGGCAGGGAATTCTTATTAATTTTTTTCGAAATATTTTCTACTGGTTTCATTTCAAAAATCTTAGGATGAGATGCCTTAACCATTGCATACATTTTCGGAGAAATATCTTTATAATTTTCAATTTGCTGTAAGTCTGTAAGAAGAATATCCGGAGTTAAAACACTTGGCATATTAATCTGGTGATCAACTCCTTTTTGAATTAATTGAAAAGAAGCAGCCATATTAAAAATTGCTCTATTTGCTTGGTAAGCTACAACTCTTCTTGTAGTAAAACTTCCCCCATCTCTTAAAATGTCAACTTCATATCTTACTGGTAAGTTAATGTCTCCAGCAAGAATAAAATACCCGTGCATTGAATGAGCCAATCTTTCTTCAGGGACCGTTTGATATGCTGCATGGAGAGATTGTGCCAAAACTTGACCTCCAAAAACTCTTTTCCAAGGCGTTTGATAATTTTCACCTTCAAATTTTGTTTTAGTTATTTTTTTTAGAGTTAATAAATCTAAAAGCTCATTAATACTATTCATTATAATTTATTATTTAATTTATAACTCTATTTTTTTCCGAATAACATCACAAAAATACTTCCATAAATTGAATGAACCAAACTTGAAATTGCTGAAGGTATAGCAGTTGCAGGATTAATAAAATTTTCTTTTGCTAAAACAACGCCTAATCCGGAGTTTTGCATTCCAACTTCTATTGAAATAGTTTTACTAACTTCTATATTCTTTATAAAAACTTTTGAAGTAAAAAATCCAATAATAAAACCTAATAAATGCAGACACATTATAGCTCCTAATAAATTAAATCCTGACGATATTATAATTTCTTTACCTTGTCCAATAATACTTGAAACAATTAACACAATTAATATTACAGCTAATGGTGGACAAAAAGGAAGCGTCTTCTTAGTTAAACTAGGGGCTAAAGTATTTAAAGTTAATCCTAATACAATAGGTATCAAAACTACTTGAAAAGTTGTAATGAAAAGCCCTTTTGCATCAATTTCTAAATAACTTCCTGAAAAAAAAGAAGTCAATATTGGTGTCAAAATTATTGCAGAAATAGTTGAAATAGCTGTCATTGTAACTGAAAGAGCAACATTCGCTTTAGCTAAAAAAACAATAACATTTGAAGCAGTACCACCCGGACAACATGATACTAAAATTAATCCTACAGCAAAAAAAGTAGGTAAATTAAAAAAAAACGCTAAACTCCATCCTAACAAAGGCATTATTGTATATTGAAGAACTAATCCGCAAAAAATCCACTTTGGGGTTTTTAAAACTCTTTTAAAATCACTCATTTTAAGACTTAGTCCCATGCCAAGCATTATAACACCAAGGGCATAAGTTATCAAATCCCCAGAAAACCAAATGAAAATAGAAGGGTTATACATTGAAATAGATGAAAATACCAGGATTAATATTGGAAAAGATTTAGTGATTTTAGATAAAAAATTCATTTAACTTATAATTTTAATTTTTCCATCTTAATGTCTCCATTAAATGTATTAAGTCTTTTTCAATATAGGTGGCAGCTGGCATTAATGAATCATAATTAGGCCTAGTGTAAAAATATAAAGATCCAACTAAAAAATTACTTGTGCTATCCGTTAAAAAAAATTGAAGCTGAGATGCTGAATTCCCAACTATTCGAAATAATGTTCCATATTTATTCTCAATTGGATTAGAATAAACTTTTTCATGAATATCAATAGCTTGACTTATATGCTTCATTGGCATTTTATAAGCATCATTTAAAAGTGAATCCAAATTGCTTTTCACTTCTAAATGAGATAAATATACTTTAGCCCTCATTTTAGGGTAATTAATTATTTTCAAACATCTATTTTCTTTATTATTAATTTTAGAGATTTTATTAATTTCAAAAGAAAATCTACAATATTCATTAGTTAGAACATATTTTGGGAAAGGGAATTCTAAAGCTAAATAGGCTTTAGGCTTAGGTAAAACATTTTTATTACAAGAAAAAAAAATACATAAGAAAAAAAATAAAAAATATTTCATTAAATACTAGGTGTTGTGACTTTTATTTGCCTAATCCTCCTTTGATCTAAATGTTCAATCTTAAATATATAGCCTTCAAACTTTATTTCTTGACCTGCCCTGGGAAAAGCTTGAACTATCTCCAATAAAAATCCAGCTAAAGTTTCAGACTCTCCTTTATATTTTTCAAAATTTTCATAAGACTCCAATTTAATCAAGCGATAAAAATCTTTTAAATTCATTTTCGCATCTATAACTAAATTATTGTCATCTATTCTAGTATATTCAAATTCCTCTTCATCAAATTCATCACTAATATCTCCAACAATTTCTTCAATTATGTCTTCCAAAGTAATTATTCCAGATGTTCCTCCATACTCATCAACCACAATTGCCATATGAATTTTTTTAATTTGAAATTCTTTAAATAAATCATCCAATTTTTTATTTTCTGGAACATAGTATGGCTCTCTTAGCAAATTTTTCCATTTAAATGCTTTATTATCAATTTTTGGCATCAAATCCTTAATATATAGAATTCCCGAAATGGTATCTAATTTATCTTTATAAACGGGGATCCTTGAAAAACCCTCTTTAATAATTAATGGCATTATTTCTTCTAAAGATAAATCTTCCGAAAGAGCAAATACATCAATTCTGGGGCGCATAACTTGTTTTGTGTCAGTATTCCCGAAAGAAACAATCCCTTTTAAAATTTTATCTTCATCTTTTGTCATATCTTTCTGCTCAGTAAATTTAAGAGCTTTTGAAAGCTCGCCAACGGTAAATGAATCTGATTTTTTCCCAAATTTATTCTCAACAAACAAAGTAATTTTACTCATAGGTCTAGTCATAAAAAAAATAATATATTTATCCAGGTAATAAATTGGAAAAACCATCATCCTAGAAAAACTTAAACTATTCCTGTTAGCATAAATTTTAGGTAATATTTCACCAAAAAACAAAATTATACCAGTAATAACTCCAATTTCAATTAATAATTTAATTATATAACTATTTATAGAGTTTAGCCATAAACTTGATAGAGATGCAAAAAGAAGAACAATTCCAATATTAATAAAGTTATTAGTTACAAGAATCGTTGCCAAAAGTCTCTTAGGAGATTTTAGGAGTTTTTTAATCAAACTAATTCCTTTATCAGGTTTATTTTCTTTTGAATCTAAAACTGACTGTTGAAGAGAAAAAAAAGCCACCTCAGCTCCTGAAATTAAAGCAGAACATATCAACATAAATAATAATATCGATATTTTCAATATTATTATTGGTGTTTCCTCTAATATAGAATTATATACTATTAAAATTTGGGGGAATAAATCCAATTATCTTTTTTTTAATTAAAAAGGTAAATCAGAATCATTTGATTCTGTTTCATTAGAAATAGATTGATTACTTGAATCAGGATTAGTTGAACTCTGCATTTCTTTTTTTGTAGTTAAAAAAGTAAATTCATTTACAATTATTTCAGTTGTATATCGATCTTCTCCTTTTTCACCTTGCCATTTTCTATTCTTTATTCTTCCCTCTAAATAGATTTTATCTCCCTTGGTTAAATACTTTTCACATATTTCTGCGGCTTTATTTCTTACAACAATATTGTGCCACTCAGTATTTGTTACTTTCTCTCCAGTCGTTTTATTAGTATAACTTTCGTTTGTTGCTAAAGGAAATCTCCCTACAGATCCTCCACCATCAAAATAATGCACTTTTACATTATCTCCTAAATGTCCAATTAAAATTACCTTATTTATAGTTCCAGCCATAAAATTAAATTATAATCAAATATAAAGATTCAACATTCAAAATTAAAACTAGAATCAATATATTTTTCAATAACTTTAGGAACAGGATACATTTTTAAATTTTTAGCAACTATTCCTAACGAGGGCAAATCTTTAACTTTAACCTTCCAAAATGAAATAAAAATATTTTGATGGGAAAGCCTGTGCTTGATTAAATTCTTATTTAACAACTTAATTTTGACCAAATCTTGTTTATCAAGATTAATAAATAATTTATTTAATTTTAATTCTTCAAAATTAATTCTTCTTCCACTTTCAATCAGTGGGAATTGATATAATTTATGCCAAATGTCTTCTTTCAGCCTCTTTAGTAAAACTACTTCATGTTTATTATTTTCAAAAATTATAAAATTAAAATATCGACTTTTAACTTTCTTTTTTTTTCTTTTAACTGGAAGATGATTAATCTTTCCGGTATTAAATGCTACACATCTATTTTTAAAAACACATTTTAGACAATTAGGACTTCTTGGAATGCACTGAATTGCTCCAAATTCCATAATTGCTTGATTAAAATCCGATGGATTTGAGTCTCCCATTAGCTTATTAGCTTTTAACTTAAACTCATTATAAGCTAAAGATGAATTAATTGGTGTTTCTATACCAAAATATCTTGATAGCACCCTATAAACATTTCCATCAACAACTGATGAAGAAACCCCAAAACAAATAGAAGCAATTGCGCTAGCGGTATAATCTCCAATACCTTTAAGTTTTTTTAATTCTTCTATTGATTCAGGGAAAACACCTTTCAAATTATATGAAATATGTTTAGCAGTTAAATGAAGGCTTAAAGCCCTTGAATAGTATCCCAATCCTTGCCATATTTTAAGTATTTCATCTTCTTTTGCATTAGCTAAATCCTTAATTCTAGGATACTTTTTTATTATTCTTAAATAATATGGTACCCCTTGAGAAACTCTTGTTTGTTGAAGTATGATCTCAGATAACCAAATATTATATGGGCTTGGATTTTCCCTCCAAGGTAAATTTCTTCGATTTTTATAATACCATTTTAATAATTTATTTGTCCATAACATAAAAAATCTATTATAATTTAGACTTTAAATTGAATATATTAAATATTAATGTATAAGGCGGAGAAAAATATAAGATTTAATTTATATCTTGCAGAAATTCAAAATTAATAACATTAAAAAATATATACATAGATGACAAAAGCGGAAATAATTTCAAATATTAGTGAAAAATTAGGAATGGATAAAGTAGATGTTCAAGCTGCCGTTGAAAAATTTATGGAAGAAGTAAAATCTTCTTTAGAAAATGGTAATAACATTTACCTAAGAGGGTTTGGAAGTTTTATTATTAAAAAAAGAGCTGAAAAAACTGGCAGAAATATTTCTAAAAATATCACCATCAAAATACCCGCTCATAATATTCCGGCTTTTAAACCTTCCAAAGTTTTTGTTGAGGGGGTTAAATCTAAAGTTCACATAGAATAATTTATTAATTTATAAAATACTCATTATGCCGAGTGGTAAAAAAAGAAAAAGACATAAAGTGGCAACTCATAAACGTAAAAAAAGAAGGAGAGCTAATCGTCATAAAAAGAAATAGTGAATAGTAACACTTTTAAAATTCTAAGTTCTTTGAAATGAAACTTTATAGTTTCAATGGAATAAGTTAAAAATTATTGTTTAATCAGCTGTTCAATTACAGCTACAAAAATTATCAGAGTGAAGAAAGAATTAGTTGTTAGATCAAATAATTCTGTTGTTGATTTTGCTTTACTCAAAGATGGAAAATTAATAGAACTTAATAAAGAAGTTGAAAATAACAAATTTTCGGTTGGCGACATTTTTTTTGCTAAAGTTAAAAAAACTGTTTCTGGTTTAAACGCTGCTTTTATTGGCGTTGGTCATGAAAAAGATGGATTCTTGCATTACCATGATTTAGGTCCAAAATTTCCTTCTTTATTAAAATTTATTAAACGGGTAATTTCAGGTAAAACAAGTGATTATTTATTAAAAAGTTTTCGTTATGAAAATGATATTGAAAAAGATGGTTCTATTTTAGAAGCTCTAAAGCCTAATCAAAAAGTTCTGGTTCAAATAGTTAAAGAACCTATATCAACTAAAGGCCCTAGAATAAGTTCAGAATTATCTTTTGCAGGAAGATACATGGTTTTAGTCCCATTTTCTGAAAAAATTTCAATTTCTCAAAAAATAGAAGATAATGAAGAAAAAAATCGTTTAAAAAGATTAGTTCAAAGTATTAGGCCAAAAGGTTTTGGAATAATTATTAGAACTGTTGCCAAAAATAAAAAAGTGGCAGAATTAGATTCAGATCTTCAAACATTAGTTTCAAGATGGAAAAATTTGTTTCAGCGTCTAGTAAAAATAGATGCATTTCCAACAAAAGTCTTAAGTGAAATTAATAGGTCTTCTTCTATTTTAAGAGATATTTTCGATGATTCATTCTCTGGAATATACGTTGATGATACAGAAGTCTATGAGGAAATTAAAGAGTATTTAAACTCTATTGCTCCAAATAAATTAAATATTTTAAAGTATCAAAACGATAATATGCCAATTTATGAAAAGTATGGAGTTGAACGTCAAATTAAATCTTCTTTTGGGAAAACTGTTTCAATGACAAAAGGATCATATTTAATTATTGAACATACTGAAGCTCTTCATGTTATAGATGTTAACAGTGGAAATCGTTCAATTAAATCTAAGGATCAAGAAGAAACAGCAATAGAAGTAAATTTAATTGCCGCTACAGAAATCGCAAGACAACTTCGTCTTAGAGATATGGGAGGAATAATTGTGGTGGATTTTATTGATTTAAATTTAAGTGAGAATAGACGAAAACTTTTTGAACATTTAAAAACGGAAATGAGTGGTGATAGAGCTAAACATAAAATATTGCCCCCTAGTAAATTTGGTTTAATTCAAATTACTCGTCAACGCGTAAGACCAGTAATGAGTATAAAAACAAAAGAACCAAATCCTAATGAAAAAGGAGAAGTTGAAGCTCCTATTGTTTTACTTGAAAAAATCGACACAGATATTAATAAAATTATCAATAATAAGCGTTATAAAAACAAAAAGATATTCTTACATATCCATCCTTTTATTGCTGCTTATTTAAACCAAGGGTTCCCTTCCATTAAAACTCAATGGTTTTTTAAATATAAAAGAAGAATACGAGTCATACCTAGAGATGCATATTATTATCTATTTTATAGGTTTTATGATGAAAATAATAAACGTATTTTTATTTAAAAAAAGCGAGAATTTATAAATTCTCGCTTTTTTTATTTTATAACTTTAATAAAAGTTTACTTAATTGAATACTACAGGTACTATTTTAAAAAAAATGAAAAGATTTTGTTCTTATCAAGAAAGATCTCATAAACAGGTTCTTCAAAAACTAAATAAATTTAAAATTCCAAAAAATGAAATCGAAAAAATTATTTCAACATTGATAAGTGCTGATTTTTTAAATGAGACTCGATTTTCTATTTGTTTTGCAAGAGGAAAATTTAAAATTAAAAAGTGGGGTAAAATTAAAATTAAGAACCAACTGTATAAACAAAATATTAGCGAATGGAATATAAATAAAGCCATTTCTGAAATTGATGAAATCGAATATTTAGAAACTTTTAATTTATTATTTAAAAAATATTGGAATATGAATAAAGATCACATTTTATGTAAAAAAAAAGTTTATAATACACTAAAATCAAAAGGATGGGAAAACAATCTAATACTTAACTCCATTAATGAAAAAAATTAAAAAATATACTCTAGTGAAACTCCTCCATTAGATTTTGGCATAGGCACAAGGTTAGTCTCAGAATATGTTTCATTAAAAATATTATTTATAAATAAAGAACATTTCCAATTAGACCTTTTGAACTGTATTGATGCATCTACTACTTTATAATTTTTATCACTAGTCCTCTTAGCTGATTTAAAAACAATGTTAGAGCTAATAAATGAAGTCCATTGACTAATTATTTTAGAAACAAAATGATGTTTAAATGAATTAATTGAATATTTAGAAAATTTGAAATTTGAACTAAGATTATTGTCATTAATATAAGTATATCCAATTTTAAAAGTATGAGTTACTTTTTTCAAATTTTTAATTCCAACCAATTCAATTTCATAACCTTCAGTATCTAATTTTAATATATTATTTGCCATCCACAAATCATTTTGAACTGTTTTTACATAATCAATTAAATTTTTTGATTTTCGAACAAAAACCGATGAACTTAATTTAAATTTGTCTTTAAAATATCTTAGGCCTAATTCAAAATTAAAAGCAGATTCCGGATTTAAATTTTTGTTACCCAAAGTAGTTTTATCACTATAATACAAATCAGTATAAGTTGGTATTCTATATGTTGATCCAATATTGCCATATAATTTAAAACTATTACTTAAATTATATCCTATATCAAGCCCAGGAAAATAATGGTTTCCAAAATCAGAATATTTATTAAAGGCTATTCCAATTGTTAGGTCAAGTTTTGATTTAAATAATAAAAACATATGCTCAATAAAAATATTAGTCATTACCCTTTGGTGATTACCTAAATTATTACTTCTCAAAAACACTTTTGAAACATCAATTCCTAAACCTGTAGTCCCTATTTTAGAAAACAAACTTAAATCCAAAGCTGTCCCAACTTTATTTCCAATATGTAAGTTTCTATAAATTGATGGATTGTCTCTAATATATACATACATATCTTGATTCCTTCTCCAATATATTTTTGGTTTAATTATAGACTTTTCTTTCTTTATTTCACTAGAGAAAGCAATAACACTTCCTTGAGTTTCCTCATATTGATCTTTAGCAGAAGGTGACGCGTAAAATCCATTTGCTCCAAATTTTTTATCAGAAAAAAATGCTAAAAGTTTAATCGGAATTTTCTCCATTTTTAAATTAGATTTAATAAAATAATTTTTATTTGAAAAATCTGAATTATATCTATAGCCATTTGATCTATTATAAGAAAAATGTCCCATAAATTTAGATTTTGTAAAACTTTTTAATATTGAAGTTCTATAACCTTTCAAGTTATAAGATCCACTCTGAACTTCAATTCTATTATTAGCCCTAGATAAATCTTTAGTAACGATATTAATAGCCCCCGTAAATGCATTTTGACCAAAAATTCTAGCTGCAGATCCTTTAATAATCTCTACTCTTTCAACTAACTCAACAGGTAATAATAAATTTAATGTATGATGACCAGTTTGAGCATCTTCAAGCTTAATCCCATCAATAAGCAATAAAGTTTGATCAAAACTTCCTCCTCTTATATAAAGATCAGCCTGCAAACCAAAAATACCTCTTTGTCTTATATCTATTCCTGAAATTTGTTGCAGTAAACTAACTAGATTAGATGCTCCACTTTTTTGAATCTCAGATTGAGAAATAATCTGGATAGATCTAGAGTTTTTAGAAAAAGGTAAATCTATTCTAGAAGATTCAATTATTACTTCATCTAATTTTTTTGTGTTAAAATTTATTTTTTGACAAAAAATGAAATTAAAAGAACTTGTCCAAAATATAATAAGGACAAAAATAATTTTCATAAACTAATACTTTTCAGAAAGTAAAATGATTCTGTTTTTATTAACTTCAATAGTTCCAGAAGAAATATTAAAAACTAATACGTTCTCATCCAATCTTTCAAAATAATTTGCATATTTTTTTGAAGAGTCAAATTTTCCTCTAATAGTAACTTTTCCTGAATCTATTGAAGATACAATAGGGGCATGGTTTTCTAAGACTTGAAAAGAACCCAAAGATCCAGGAACTGATATTGAATCTATCTCACCATTAAAAAGAGTTTCCTCGGGAGAAATTATTTCTAAATACATATCTTATTCTTCAGATAACATTTTTTCGCCAGCCTTAATAGCATCTTCAATAGATCCTTTTAAATTAAATGCGGCTTCTGGAATATGATCTAATTCTCCATCCATAATCATATTAAATCCTTTAATAGCATCTTTTATGTCAACCAAAACTCCCGGAATACCTGTAAATTGTTCGGCTACATGAAATGGTTGAGATAAAAATCTTTGAACTCTTCTTGCTCTTGCAACTGCTAACTTATCTTCTTCTGAAAGTTCTTCCATACCCAAAATAGCAATTATATCCTGTAATTCATTATACCTTTGCAATAATTCCTTTACTCTATTTGCACAGTTATAATGCTCATCACCTAAAATTTCAGGAGTTAAAATTCTAGATGTTGAATCCAATGGATCAACTGCAGGATATATTCCTAATTCTGAAATTTTTCTAGAAAGAACTGTATTCGCATCTAAATGTGCAAAAGTAGTAGCAGGTGCAGGATCTGTTAAATCATCAGCAGGAACATAAACTGCCTGGACTGAAGTTATTGATCCCTTTTTTGTAGAAGTAATTCTCTCTTGCATTGCTCCCATTTCAGAAGCAAGTGTTGGTTGGTACCCAACTGCTGAAGGCATCCTTCCTAATAAGGCAGAAACTTCAGATCCTGCTTGAGTAAACCTAAATATGTTGTCTACAAAAAACAGTACATCTTTCCCTTGACCATCACCAAGACCATCTCTAAAATATTCAGCAATAGTAAGTCCTGACAATGCAACTCGAGCTCTAGCACCAGGGGGTTCATTCATTTGACCAAAAACAAAAGTTGCTTTAGATTCTTTTAATTTTTCCTTATCAACTTTAGATAAATCCCATCCTCCTTGTTCCATAGATTTCATAAAATCTTCTCCATATTGAATAATTCCAGACTCAAGCATTTCTCTTAACAAATCATTTCCTTCTCTTGTTCTTTCTCCAACTCCAGCAAAAACTGATAATCCACCATGACCTTTAGCAATGTTATTAATCAATTCCTGAATTAAAACGGTCTTTCCAACTCCTGCTCCACCAAATAATCCAATTTTTCCGCCTTTTGCATATGGTTCAATCAAATCAATTACCTTAATACCAGTAAAAAGAACTTCAGTAGAAGTAGATAAGTCTTCAAATTTAGGAGCATCCCTGTGAATTGGAAGACCCTTGTCCCCCGATTTATCAATCTTATCAAGACCATCTATAGGATCACCAATAACATTAAATAATCTCCCATTAATTTCTTCTCCTATAGGCATTTGAATAGAGGATTCTAAAGAAATAACATCAGTTCCTCTACTCAATCCATCAGTTGAATCCATCGAAACAGTTCGAACAGTATTTTCGCCAATATGGGATTGTACTTCTAAAATCAACTTATCTCCTTTAGTAGATTTAGCTTCTAACGAATCATATATTCGAGGTAAAATATTGTTTTCTCCTGAAAAATCAACATCAACCACCGGACCCATTATTTGTAATACTTTGCCTACACTCATAAAATTTTATTTAT
>CABXRK010000007.1 GCA_902514625.1 uncultured Bacteroidota bacterium | reverse complement strand
TACTAAAAAAATAGATATTTTAACAAAACAATTAGTAATTCAATCTAAATCACTGGATGAAATTCAAACATTGGCAGAAAAAAAAGAAGGATTATTATCTTCAATTCCATCAATACAACCAATTCAAAATAAGGATCTAAAAAGAATGGCTTCAGGATATGGTTGGAGGACAGATCCTTTTACAAAAAAAAGAAGAAGACATTACGGTATGGACTTTTCAGCAGTTAAAGGAACCCCAATATATGCTTCTGGTAATGGTATAGTTAAGAGGGCCGATAATAGGTCTGCTGGTTACGGTAAACATATTAGAATAGATCATGGTTTTGGATATGTAAGTTTATATGCTCATCTAGATAAATACAAAGTCCGCCGAGGTCAAAGTGTTAAAAGAGGTGAATTAATTGGATATGTTGGAAATACCGGAAGATCTGTTGCCCCTCATCTACATTATGAAATACTTAAAGATGGTAAAAAAATAAACCCTATTAATTTTTACTATGGTAATCTTTCCCCAGAAGAATATCATGCTCTTTTACTCCAAGCATCTCAAGAAAATCAAGCTTTAGATTAAATTAATGGAAATCAAATTAAAAGATAAGCTATACTATAGTATAGGAGAAGTTTCCAAAGCATTCGGCGTAAACACTTCACTTTTAAGATTTTGGGAAAAAGAATTCAAAGAACTTAACCCAAAAAAAAAATCTAATGGAATTAGAAAATATTCTCCAAATGACATTAAAACATTAAAGACCATACATTATCTTCTTAAAGATAAAAAAATGACTATTGAAGGGGCTAAGAATAATCTAAAAATTGAAAAAGATAAAATAAATAATCATTTAAAAATCCTTGATAAACTTAATTCAATTAAAAACCAACTTGAAAAAATAAAATCTAACTTGTAATTGAATATTAACTATTTTTTTCTAAAAAATATATTTATTGGTACACCTTCAAAATCATATATTTCTCTTAATTTATTTTCCAAAAATCGTTTATACGATTCTTTAACATACTGAGGTAAATTACAAAAAAAAGCAAATTGAGGAAAAGATGATGGTAATTGAGTGCAAAATTTTATCTTAACATTTTTTCCTTTATATGATTGTGGAGGAGTTTTTTCAATTATAGGCAATACTGTATCATTTAATTTTCTAGTTAAAATTTTACTTTTCTTATTATTATATACTTTAATTCCTTTTTCAATTGATTTAATAACTCTTTGTCTATTTAAGACTGAAATAAAAACTATAGGAACATCTATAAATGGAGAAATTTTTTCTTTAATTAATTCCTCAAATTTTAATATAGAATTATTGTCTTTTTTAATTAAATCCCATTTGTTTACTAAAATGACAATTCCCTTATTATTTCTATGAATTAGCCAAAAAATGTTTTGAACTTGATTATCAAACCCTCTAGTAGCATCAATAATTAAAAAACAAACATCAGAATATTCAATAGCTCTAACTGCCCTCATTACAGAATAAAATTCTATATCTTCTTTTACTTTCGCTTTTCTTCTAATACCTGCAGTATCAATTATATTAAATTCAAAACCAAATCGATTATATTTTGAATCAATACTGTCTCGAGTAGTTCCGGCAATTTCATTGACTATAAATCTTTCTTCACCTATTAATGAATTAATAAAAGAAGATTTTCCAGCATTAGGCCTTCCTACCACCGCAAAACTAGGAAGAACACTTTTATTCTTATTCTCATTTTTTGGTAATACACCAACTAAATCATCTAAAAGTTCTCCAGTTCCAGAACCGTTAATTGCCGAAATTGGATAAATTTTTTTTATTCCGAAGCTAAAAAATTCTAGAGCCTGATTTTGTCTGGATGAATTGTCAACTTTATTTACAACCAAAAAGAAAGGTTTTTTAGACTTCCTAAGCAACTTTGAAACCTCCTGATCCATTCCAGTTAAACCTATTTCAACATCAACCATAAAAATAATAGCATCTGCCTCGTCTACTGCTAATTCAACCTGTTTGTCTATTTCTTTTTCTAAAATATCATCGCTCCCAATTACATATCCGCCAGTATCTATAAGTGAGAATTCTTTTCCATTCCAATCTGACTTTCCATAATTCCTATCCCTAGTAACTCCACTTTTAGAATCAACAATAGCCTTCTTTCTTTGAATCATGCGATTAAAGAAAGTTGATTTACCTACATTTGGTCTTCCGACAATGGCAACAATTGAACTCATATAATTAACTATTTATAAATAATATTCTCTTTCAAAAAAATTAGTTTTGATATCCAAATTTTTTTAGTTGAGAGATATTATTTCTCCAATTCTTATTTACTTTTACATACAATTCAATATTGATCTTTTTTCCAAAAAAAGACTGTAAAAACTTTCTCGCTCCAATTCCAACTTTTTTTAAACCCGACCCCTTATGTCCGATTAATATACCTTTTTGACTTTCCCTCTCTACAAATATTACACAGTTAATAAGAATCCTTTTTTCATTTTCTTCAAATGATTCAGTAATAACCTCTACAGCATAAGGTATTTCTTTATAATAATTATTAAGGATTTGTTCTCTAATAGCTTCATTAACAAAAAATCTTTCAGGCTTATCAGTAAGTTGATCCTTAGGATAAAATGGCGGAGAAATAGGTAATTTAGATATAAGATGATTAAAAACCTCTTCCACATAAAAACCCGTTAATGCCGATAAAGGAAATATCTCAGCCATAGGTAATTCTTTCTTCCAGTAATCTATTGAAGTATTTAAAGTTTTTTGATCACTTTTATCAATTTTATTAATTAAAACTATTAGTGGAATCTTTATTTTCTTTATTCTAGATAACAAATCTTCATCTTTAATTTTCTTTTTACCAACTTCTACAATATATATTAATGCATCAGCATCTTTGATAGCTCCTTTTACAAAATTCATCATGGAGGTTTGCATTTGATAATTTGGCTGAATTACTCCAGGTGTATCAGATAAAACCAATTGAAAGTCTTTTCCATTAATTATTCCTAGAATTCTATGCCTAGTAGTTTGAGCCTTAGAAGTAATAATAGATAATCTTTCACCCACCCATGCGTTCATAAGTGTTGACTTTCCAACATTAGGATTGCCAATAATTGTAACAAAACCTGATTTATGCTTTTTCATTTAATTATAAAAAAGCAAATGTACGTAGAACTATCATTGTATGTTTGGGAATGGGAATAAACTTTGTATCTTTGAAATTCAAATCGCGGGATAGAGCAGTTGGTAGCTCGTTGGGCTCATAACCCAAAGGTCGCAGGTTCGAGTCCTGCTCCCGCTACTAAAAAAATAAAACGGTTATACTTTTGCAAAAGTGTAGCCGTTTTTATCTTTTCATTGAAAAGTTTTTTTTAAGCCAATAGTCTTTTAAGGTTAATTTAACTCTAGAATTGATATTTGCTCTTCTCTAGATTTGAGCATGAATTCATCAAATTCAACATAAAAGTCGTCTATGGGCATTCCAAAGTATTTCTCAAAAGCATACTTGTATCCCTCGCCAACATGGTCCCTTTCTAACTCAGCAATATTTAAATAATAATTACTCACAACATTATCTAAGTTTGTTTTACCTGTTTTAATCAAGTATATATGAGCTAATCCTCCCGCTGAATATGCGTAAGCAAATTCTCTGGGTGTACCAGTAGGATTCTGAGAAGACTCGACTTCCTCAATTGTGTATCGAGTTTCATAATCCCTTAAAGAAACAATATCACCTCTTGAAGCGGCGTCTGATATTACACTTCGAGCTTCATCTAAGTAGCCAGTCCAAATTTCTTTATAGTCAACCCACTCTTTTAAAGATGAATACCAAACTCCAGTAAATTCTGCACCTCCTTCTTCAAGCCAAACTGGTCCGACTAAGTTTACACCCTTGTTTTGATCAACTTTACTAAATTGAGACATATTGATGCCGAAATTTTGTGTTTCCTCGAAATAAAATTTATGAGAATTTTGATGAATATGAAAATATTCATGATAAGCAACTTTATATCCATTCCCATTTTGTTCTTCGTCTCTCCAAAAATGTTCAGAAAGTTTAAATTCACCCCCATTATGTAAAACATACTGGGTTACTGTTGCAGCTGCTATTACTCCCAGATCAAAGCAACTAAAATCGTCTGTAAATGGTTTATAATCCGAACAAATTGTTTCAATATTAGAAAGTTGAGAATGAAAAATCCATGTATTGACGGGTACAATTTGACCCAATTTATCTTTAGCGTCAGAGAGAACTGCCTTAACTAAATCTATTCCTTCTGTGGATACACCTTGATAAGAATTTACGCATGAGTTTTGGTCTGTTCCATCAGATTGCCATCCATAAGTATAATAAGAATAATCTCCTTCAGCGTAATTAGCATCAGGAATACTTGTATATGAAACCTCTTTGCATTTTGTTCCAAGATAATTAGCTACGGTAGATGGTTCCTCTACTTTCTCAAATGAGGCGGTTAGGGTTAGGTTTGAATTAATTGTGATTGTTAGTGGGTTTTCCATAGAACCGTTAGACCATCCTGAAAAAATATATCCTTCGTTAGGAGTTGCAGTTAATTTTAATTCAGTTCCAGCATTATATGTTCCCGACTGAACGTCAACGCTTCCACCCTCTATTGAGGATATTGAAATGTTATATGTTTTTATGGCTGATGAATCTATTTCAGTAGAACTCTCTGAGTCTCCCTTACTACAAAAATAACATTAAAATATTATATCACAATCATTATATAAAAAAAATATATAAAACAATATTAAAAAAATCATTTATATTTACATCAATAACATAAAACAACATCAAGTATCATTTACTGGGAATAACAATATATAACTACCTAAAAATCAATGTATTCACTTAACATTTCATCTATTTTTAACTCATATTTCCCACATTTATTATACTCAATAAACATTTTTATATTAATCAATATCTCGTTTTTATATAGTAGAATAGCACTCTTTACTAAAATAATATAACGGTTATACTTTTATAAAGTGTAACCGTTTTTAATTAAAAGAATATTTTATAACTATTGAATGGTAAAAGCCTATTCTTTCAAAATAAGGGTCATAATGTGATGAGTATCTATCAAGTCTCTCGGAGTCAAACTGATGTTCGATATTTCAAATGAGTTATCTACAAAATTAACATTTAACTTGTAAAACTCTTAATATGAATTAGTTAGGGTTTTTTATTTATAGAATCTAATTAACAGAAACAGCTTTATCTTTTAACATCAGAGAATCCAAATATTTTCTTGACAAAAAATTGCCACTTTTTATCACCGCCTGAATGGTTTTTGTATTACTAATCTTTTCCAATGGGTTTTCATTTAAGATTACCATGTCAGCCTGAAAACCTTCTTTAATTCGTCCTAGCTTATTTTCCAAACCAAAATACAGCGCAGGATTTATGGTTGCGGTTTGAATGGCTTCAAGATTAGAAAACCCGCACTTTACAAGCAACTCCAATTCTCTGTGTAAACTTATCCCTGGAATTAAATAACCAATAGGAGTATCCGTTCCAGCCATAAAGGGAACACTGTGCTGGTGAAGTTTTTTTACAATATTAAACATCCAATTGGAGTAACGAATACTATTATTATTTATAATGGTATCTGTCTTATCAATTTCAATCCTCCATCCTTCCTTTACAATTTGAGGAAGTTGATCTAATGAACTAATAAATATAGAATCTTTGAAACTTTTTGTAGCATAATTCCTATACAAAATTAGAGTTGGTGTTTG
Source organism: uncultured Bacteroidota bacterium (assembly GCA_902514625.1). Lineage (GTDB taxonomy): Bacteria > Bacteroidota > Bacteroidia > Flavobacteriales > Flavobacteriaceae > TMED220. The sequence continues at coordinate 46,205 of CABXRK010000007.1, read as the reverse complement.
CCAAACATTATTTTTTGCTAAAAACTGCGCTGCTCTTTCTAACTCATTATCGTCCATTGATTCAATTGAAGACATACGCTGCTTTTGATGTATTGAAGCCCTTAATTTACTTCCTTCTAAACGATCAGGATTCTTTAACATCAGTTTTCTTTCCAATAGTAATTCTTTTGAATTTTGAGCAACTGAAAGTTCAATATTTCTAAGATGTTCCATGCCATTTAAACCTGCTTTTACAGCTGAATACAAATTCATGCTTAGAGGAATATGACCTGTAACATTTAAACCTTTTCTCCTTCCTATTTCAGTTAAAACAAAAAGTTGTTCTTCATTAAGCATTTCATAAGCTTTTAAAAAATCTACTTCTTTTGACAAAATTTCCAAAGTGTTACTTTCCAAATCTTTAGACGATTTATTTTCAATAGAAAGTAAGGGAAAAGAGGGACTTGAATTATTGTAAACACTTGGACTACCATCAATTAGAGGGCCTGCGTAAAATACATTCGGATATGTCATAGGGTTCACATTTGAACTATCTTTAATTTTAGCTACAATTCCCATAGGGCCTCCAGTATCTCTAACACTGGTTACTCCATAAGCTAAAAAAAGTTTATGCATAGAATACGTAAAATGTTTATTAAAAGAAAAATGGACATGAGCATCCCACAATCCAGGTATTAAATATTTTCCATAACCATTGTAAACCTTCTTTTCACGAAAAAAATTTTTATTTTCATTATCTAATATTAAACTAATCGTACCATTTTCTATTACTACTTGTTTATTTTTTTGAAGTCCATCTATCGGATCAATAATAGTAATATTATCTAAAATATAGGCTTCTTCAGAAAGCATCAATTGTTCTGAACAACTCCATAAAGTTATTATACAAAAGTAAATTTCTAGTTTATAAATCTTATTAAGAAAAGAATTTCTATTTTTTTTAAAAAATTTAATCTTCATATTTTTTTCTAATTTATAAAACTTTTTATTACTCAACTCTATTTCTTAAAGATTTAAAATTATGTGAAATTTATTATTATAACTCTTGTATCACTTTTGAGATTGGACAGGAGCTAACATGTGCACCTTTTAAATAACCAGAACTAATTAGAAACTCTTTTATTATTTCTTCTCCTGTAAACTTAAAAATTCTTTTAAAAAGTTTCACCCACTCTTCTATTTCTTTAGGATAATGATGATCGAGCCAAGATTTAAATGAGCCATATTCCTTATTCATTTGAATAATTTTATTTGCATTATATATTACAGCATATATTTTTAGCCTGTTTCGAATAATTCCAGGATTACTTAATAAAAGATAAATATTCTTTTCATTTAAATTAGCTATTCTTTTAATGTCAAAATCAAAAAATGCTTTTCTGAAATTTTCTTGCTTTTTCAATATAGTTGTCCATGATAATCCTGCTTGATTAATTTCCAAAATTAATCTTCCAAACAATTCATTATCTGATTTAATTGGAAACCCATATTGAGTGTCATGATAAATTCTGTGAACATTATCTAATGACAAACTAGATGCATACTCACAATAAGAACTATATTTTTTCATATTCTTATGGCAATCTTTTATGCCAAAATAAACCTTTTTTTATTCTCAATAAATTAAGATTACAAAGATTTCTTTTTTTTAAGCAGTTGTGAAATTTTAATAAATTGAATAGATACAATAACAATATTTAAAAAAATTATCGAGCTTGAAAAATCAATTATCCCATAAATTAACCAACAAGTAGCTCCTACCAAATTCACAATCCGCAATCGTAACATGTCGTTAATTATAAATGATGAAATAACAAAAAATGAGGCTATCCAACCAATAATATCTAAAGTTTCCATAAATGTTTTTTTTTAAAGCTATTTTTATTAAAGTTTGTAAAGTATACAAATCAAACATGAAAAGAATTCTGTTTCTAGTATGATATAATTTTAAATTCTGTTCTTCTATCTAAAAGATGCTCTTGCTCACTTATTTTACAACAATCACAATCTTTTTTCGATTTTTTATTAATCTCTCCGTATCCTTTTCCAGATATTCTAGATTTATTTATTACTCTTTCTCTAACATAATTAATTATTGTATTAGACCTTTTATCTGAAAGAGATAAATTATATTTTTTTGTTCCTCTACAATCTGCAAAGGAACTTATTTCTACAACCATTTCAGGATTAAGATTCATTATTTCAACTAAATCATCAACTATAGTTTTGTACTTGTTTAAAAGGTTAAATTTATTGAAATCAAAAAATATTGGAGGTAAATTTTCAATTCTAATATCTTTACTTTCAGATTTATTTAAAATAACATTAATTGATTTGGAATTACCATAAGCAGTGTTAATAGCATAAGAAAAAGAATCAATTGCAACAAAATTATTTTTTGATTTATATAGAAATGTTCCATTATCATTAAATTTAATTTTACCATTTCTTACCGAATCCATGAGACTAACTTTCTTTTCAACTAATATTTGTAAAGGATCATATTCAATCATATTGTTTTTATCATTAACTAAAACTCCATCATTTGCAACAATTAAAGTATCTGATGGGGAAAAAACATAATTATCTTTAAGTCCTTCTATTTTTGGTGAAAATTTAAATGCGTATATATCATCTTCTCCTTTTCCATTTTTCCTGTTAGATGATAAAAATCCATAATTTTTTTCATCACTCATAAAAAAAGAAAAATCATCTTTCTTTGTATTATAGGGATTACCAAGTAAAAAAACTTTCCATCTATTATCCGTTATTAATTGAGCTAAAAAAATATCTAAATTACCTAAACTCTCTCTCCCATCAGAGGAGAAAAATAAATATTTACCTTTATAAATAAAAGGGAAAACTTCATCTTTTTCTGTATTAATGTCTTTACCAAGATTTACAGGTTCTGAAAATCCATTTTTTAAAATGTCAACATAATATATATCCATACCTCCATAACCTCCAGGTCTATCACTTGCAAAAAATATTTTATTAAGGTTATTTGAAACAGAAGGGTGTAAAGTTGAAAATCCATCAATATTAAAAGATAAAAGTTCCGGAATTAAAGAATCGGCTAAGTCCAAAATAATACTATAAATATTTAGTTGCACCAAACTGTTCTTATCAATCTTTCCAGCACTTCTAGTGAAGTAAAGTTTATTGTTTTTTGAATTAAAAGATGCAGGACCTTCCTGAAATTGGGAATTTATTGGTGGAGGATAAATTTCAATTTCTCCCGTATTAAAATCATTAATATCAAAATCAGTGTTGACTAGATTATAAATTGGCAATTCTGACCTGACTCTTTTATTAAGTCTTAATCTCTCAGAATTATCCTCCTGTTTAGTAGAGAAAATTAATTTTCTTTTTGATTTAGAAGATTTTTTAGAAGGTATTATAAATGCTCCAAAATCAGAATTTTCTGAATTAGTATTTAAATTAATTAGAGAATAATTTGATTTTGAAAATCTTTTCTTATAAACCGAACTGTCATTTTCATATAGAGAATAACTCTCAAAAGGAAGTTTAAATGCTTTTTCCTTGTATTCTTTAGCTAATCTAGTTATTGAACCAGATTCATCAACGAAATATTCGTTTGAGAGTAAACTGGCAAATTTATAATAATCAATCACAGATACCTCATCAGACTTGGTAACACTCTCATAAACTTTTTTAGAAGCATCTAGGGCTTCTGTTTTTTCATACGCTGCAGCTAAATTTCTTTGACTTTCAATAGTCTTATCTATTTTAATCTGAGTATAAAATTTAATGGCTTTTTGATAATCTGAATTTAAAAAATAATAATCTCCCCATAGTGAATTTGTTTTATCAATTTTGTTTTGAACATCATCTAAAACTTGAGAATAATTAGATGAACACCATAATATCGATAATATTATAAAATACTTTTTCATTAAAAAAATCTTGGTGATCTTAATAGACCAATTATTTTAGGTAAAATATCAAATCTTAACATAATTTCATGAGTACTTAAATTTAATGCTTTATTTCTACTTGAGGAAAACCCATAAGAATAACCTAATGACAAGTTTTTACTTAAAGTAATTCCAGTTAGAATTGAGTAACTTCCAGCTAAGGCTTCCTCAGGCAAAATAGAATTCATAGAACTTCTAATTTGTCCACCTATCCAAAATGTTTCTTTATAAATTAACAAAGAACTTAAATCATAAACAAACGAACTCCCTTTACTATACTTTAAAAACAAACTAGGTTTAATTATCCATTGCTCTGAAACCTGGGCTAAACCCCCCAAAATTAAAAAATAATGCTTCTTAGAATCAATTTCTGAATGTTCTAAAATTTTAGGGATTGCAAAACCAGCATACATCTTTTGAGAATAGTAATAAAATCCAAATCCAATATTAGGGAATAAGTTCTTTTGATCTTGTGACATAAATGTTTGATCAAAAGGATCGTTAGTTTGAATTAAATCCTCATTAAGTGCATAATTAAAACCTCCAAACTTTAATCCTAATGAAAGGAAATTTTCTTTTCTATTAAGTTTAAGGTGATAAGCTATATCAATATCAACTGATGAACTTGTAATTGGCCCTATTCCATCATTTAAAACACTCAATCCAATTCCTAAGTTTTTGGAAATTATAGGTTTATTAAAAGATACTGTCTGGGTAATAGGAGCTCCTTCAAAACCTGACCATTGAGATCTGTAAACAGATGTTATGCTTGTAAATGATTTTGATCCAACATAAGCCGGATTAACCGATTGATGATTAAACATATAATAATTAAAGGCAGCATGCTGCTGGCTATATATCGGAAATATTGTTATAAAAAACAAAACCGAATAAACTATACTATATGTGTTATTTTTTTTCATTTATCTTACTCTTCTCTTGATATATACAAATCCCTTAAAAGGTTTAGTATTTCCACCTAGTTCTACAATATAAAAATAAGTCCCCTCAGGTAACTTTCCTGCAAAAGATGAAATATTACTTATTCCATTCCAATCATTTTGATAATTAGTAGCTTCAAAAACTTTTTCTTCCCAACGATTATATACTCTAATCCGATTAGAAGGAAATCTAAAAATCCCATCAATAACCCAGTAGTCATTTACTCCATCCCCATCGGGAGAAAAAGCATTCGGAATAAAAAATGGTTGGACAAATAATTCTGATTCATTAGATATAACCTGATCAGAACATACATAGCAATCACTCCTAACAATAACCCTGTACTTCCATCCATTCATTTGATCAGTAGCATTAGAAATATTTAATATTGAGGTTTCCGCTCCTTTATAAGTATTATCGTCAGTAATATCAACCCATTGAAATCCTTTTGAAAAAAGACCTTGTTTGTTAACTTGCCATTGATATTGCATTTGTCCTAAAGAGCTTGCTTGGACTTCAATAGAAATTATTTGATTTTCAGTTATTTCATATTTTGGCAAAGGTTGGATTATTATCGAAACAGGTCCTCCTATTTCTAAATAATCATAAATTCCATTGGAATCTCTATCTAAAGGAGTTTTATAACCTTCGTTATTAAGAACTAATCCTTTTACATCAACTACGGTTGGATCATCTTCACCAAGAATTCCATCAGTATTAGGATCTAAAAATCCTGCCTCTAACACGTCTGAACATCCATCATTATCGCTATCTAAATCAACACTATTATTAAATCCATCATTATCCGTATCAATCTGACTTTCTTGAATGTCTGAAATGCCATCGTTATCATCATCTAAGTCAATATGATCTGGGATTCCATCTGAATCACAATCTATTTCATTACTAACTGGAAGAGTAATATGAATTGCCAAGAAAGAACATGGATTAAATTCATCAGTATTATCTGAAATCTCAACTTGGTTTAAAACGCCATCTCCATCAATATCATCATCACAAACATCTCCAATGCCATCATTATCCATGTCTATTTGATCAGTATTTGCAATAGAAACACAATTATCTAATTTATCAATGATCTCATCTAAATCTTGATCTTTTTCATTATCCTCATTAATTACTACGACCTCAATAGGATCAAGAATTGAGTATGCATGTTCAGAGAATATTGGATCTATTGTAAAAATAATTTCCGAAGCAATTGAACCATCAAAAAGAAGATCATCTACTCCTGTTATAATTACAGTTTGAAGTATGTTTTCATTTAATGAGGTAAAAGTTAATTTAGAAACATTAATTGAAAGTTCACTATTATCTGAAACAGTTAAATTAATAATTACATCTGATAAAACTTCTGTACTCAATGAAACATCTATTTTCGTAGAAGTTAAATCTTCCGATACTACATCTGGTATTGAAAGATTTATCCCCGCTTGATCATTATCCTTATTTATAAAATCAATATCTGCCACACTATTAGCGCTCAAACTATTATAGGTAGGATCTCCAGAAGCAGGATCTCCTGTAACTAATGTGACTTTTTGATCTCCATCAATTACATTATCATCTAACCCTGTAATCAAAATTTGATTAAGACTTTTATTATTCCAATTTTCATTTTTTATAGTAATACTAGTCTCAATTAATTCAACTTCATCAGTAGCCCCAATTATAGATAATGGAATAGTAACATCGCTACCTAAATTTGGTTGTGCTAATAATTCAAATTGAATTGTAACTGTATCACCATATTCATCAGTATTAAAATCTTCATTTAAAATAGTTACGAAAATTCCAGGAGCGTCATTATCTTGATTTACAAAAGGCATCCCATCATATAAACTTAGGTCTAAACCATTATAATCTGCATCTAACGTTGTAATTGAATCCATATTTATTTTATAATCAATTGCCCCATCAGAAACAGGAGGGTCATCATCCATGCCTGTAACAGTAATAACCTGAATTGTATCCCAATTTGTTGAGTTAAAAACAACAGTCCCTTGCACTGTCCCTTCTCCAGTATTTGACGAACTTATAAATATTGTAACAGAAGAAGAGGGTTGTGTGGCTAATTTTATTCCAAAGGAACCAGTATCTCCATTTTCATCAGTTAAATTATCAATGGTACTAAGAATTATTCCAGAAACATCATTATCCTGCGTCAATACGGATACCGTTTGATTTGGTAAACCAGGAAAACCATCAGATGAAGTAGGTTTAATTGAAGTGATGATTTGTGAATTTTTATCACCATCAATTATAAATTCATCTGCATCACTTAAAAAAACGATTTGAGGAATATTCCAGTCATCAGGAGTAAAAATCAATTCGTCAGTATTTGCTATTACCTCCGTTGAATCTTGAACATCAATATTCACATAAACATCACTTATAGGTTTAACATCAAGAACAACGGTAAAGGAAGCACTTTTTGAAGAAGCCTCTAGAAGACTACCTTGAACACCACTAACAGTATATCCAGCAACTTCATCATCATTAATTGTTATATTAAAAAATATAGATGTAAGTGTCTTGTAACAATTATCAGTTAAAGAATCATTTATATCGATAGTTATACTAGCTTGCCTAGATCCATCCAATATATCATTATTTACCGGTTCATAATTAATTATTTGAGGTACGTTCCAATTTGCTGCTGTAAAAATAACTCTAGATGGATTCACATTCATTGTTTCAGTATTTGAAGAACTAATGTCCATAACAACACTTGAAGATAAAGAAGGTGAAGCGTCTAAAACCAATGAAAAAGTACTTGTACCTGAATTCTCAAAGACAGGAGAAGAGGGAGCTACAATACTGGCAGTACAATTTATATCAAGGACTTTTACTGTAATTGTAGTGTCAGGATTACTATCAAAACAATCAGCAGATAGTCCATCATTAATTGAAAAATTAAGAGGGACATTTACATCTCCATCTTCAAGATTATCATAAACTCCAGCAAGAATTATATTCTGTGGAATATTCCAGTTATCAGGAGTGAAAACAATAGTAGATGAAGAAACTAAAATAAGTTCAGTAAGATCCGGATTAGAAATATCAAAAACAACTTCACTTGGAGGCTTAGCATTTAATAAAATAGGAAGTTCAGTGGTCACGGTTGATCCTTCGGCGATTTCATATGATGTTGAAGATACAACTATCGATCCTTCACCAATATCTAACTGAGCTGGAGTAGAAATAACAGGACATGATAATCCTAACTTTCTAACAAGAACTCTATAATTTGTTCCAGAAACATCTAAGGTTGGAGAAACTACGTTTAACTGACTAGTAGTTACTCCATTATAAATAGTATTAGTGGCTAAATCTGTCCAAACAATCGGAGTAGTGTCGAGATAACCTTGGGTACTCCCAGCAAAAGTCGTTACTACTCCAGCAGGAGTTATTTTTCTAATAAGACTATTTTCATGATCTGCAACGTACAAATTATTATTTGTGTCAATAGTTATTCCATAAGGTCGATTAAACTGGGCAGCAACTCCTGTTCCATCTAAACTCCCTTGTGTTCCATCTCCAGCAAAAGTTGTTTTAACACCCGCAGGGGTAATTTTTATAATCCTATCGTTATAAGCGTCCGCAATAAACAAATTATCATTTGAATCAATATCTATTCCATGAGGGCTATTAAACTGAGCAGCTGTTCCGTCTCCTGCAAAAGTTGTTACCACTCCTCCAGGAGTTATTTTTTTTATTTTATTATTTATCAAATCAGTAATAAATAAATTATCATTAGAATCAATTGCTATTCCCAATGGTTTTGAAAATCTAGCAGCTATACCGGTACCGTCTAAATCTCCATTTAATCCACCGGCAAAAGTTGTTACCACTCCAGCTGGAGTTATTTTTCTTATCCTATCATTTTCTCTATCCGTTACAAATAAATCCCCATTTGAATCTATAGCAATTCTATAAGGTCCATTAAACTGAGCTAATGTTCCTGTACCATCTAGATGACCAGGATTTCCATTTCCAGCTAATGTGGAAACAACTCCTAAAGGAGAAATTTTTCTAATTTTATGAGATATATAATCTGCGACATAAACATTACCGTTTGAATCTGAAATAACACCATTAGGAACATTAAACTGAGCTACTGATCCAATACCATCTTGACTTCCAGTTGAACCAGTTCCAGCAAAAGTTGTTACCACACCAGCCGAACTTATTTTTCTTATTCTGTGATTAAGCTTATCAGCCACATATATAGTATTATTAGAATCTATCCAAACATCCGAAGGTTTACTTAATCTTGCTGTTAATGCTAATGTTGCGGAAAGAGAAGGTGCGGATTGCCACTGATATGCAGTATTACTAGAGTTAGTTGATACAGCAAATAATCCATCACTCCCTAAGCAGGCAGAACCGTCTTGAGGCTGAAATGTTATTTCAGGAGCGGTCAAAAATTCTTGAAAATCTCTAACGCCAGTTGTATCAATATCTAAAGGTAATGGAACATATCCCCCTTGACCTAAAACAAGTCCAAAAGAATCAACAGAAACTACGCTAGTTCCAAGAACACTATCACCATCAGGATCAGTGTATCCTGCTTCTAAGGTGTCTGAGCACCCATCATTGTCACTATCTAAATCAAAAGAATCAAAAGAGCCATCTGAATCAGTATCAAGATTATAACTGCTTAATGTAAAATATCCATTAAAAATTGAATTTGAACTATTATTACTTAATTCATGAGTAAAAACAAATCCATCAATACCATTGGCACTAAAATTAAAAGGTAAAACTCCTGCAGGGGCAGGATTAAATTTGAATCTTATTTCATTTAATGTTAACGATGAAACTGCAGTATAGTTCCCATCAAAATTAGCATCTACAAGTAACTGGTTATTAGAATCAGTTAATGTAATTGTTCTATTAACGTCATTAACCTTAATAATATAACTTTCACCAGAAGTAATACTATGAGAATGAAGCATATCGTATGTAAAATAAAAATTTAATGGAAAATTTGAAGCTGCAGTATAAATCGCTTTCTGGTTAGTTCCGATATTAACAGTAGAGGTAAACAAACCACTTGATGCACCAGAAAAAGTATTTGGACCAGATAAAGAGATTTGCTCAAAAGTAGAGGTGATTACTGACGAATCTGTAGAAGAATCATTAAAAACAACAACGGGATTATTTATATTTGTTAAATCCAAAGTAGCTAGCCCTTTAGAATCAATAACATTTGTTATTCCATCATTATCAATATCCTGATCTATATTATCAATAATACCATCACTATCAAAATCAGGAGGACACTTACTTATGCTAATACTAGGAGAAAATAGTGTTTCAACAGGTTTCCCTGGACAAACAAAAAAAGCTTTTACCCTATATAAACCAGGATTAGCAGGGACATAATTCGCCTGATTTGTTGCGCCAACAATATCGTTAAACCCAGAACCTGAATCAAATTGCCATTCATAACTAGAATAAACACTCATGTCTCCAGTTTCAAGGGTTACATTAGGAATACAATATCCTAGACCTGCAAGATTTAAATTTAATTGTGGTGTTTCTGGTGGCGCTGTAAATCCAGAGTAAAATCCTCCTGAGGTTGCAAACCCATTTTTATTAAAATAATTTATATATAATTCATCATTACTAAAAACAGAAACATTATCTTTCAAACCAGATATAATATAAGTCTCATATGAGGCATTTCCTTCTACAGCAAATGGTCCCGATTTAGTAGCAATATTTAAACTGTTAATAGATTCATTTGTATTATTCAGATCCGTTATAGTAATAGTTGCTCCTACTTTACTAACAATATTTAATTTTCCAGTAAAATTATAAGTTCCTATTTTATCAATTTCTGGAATATTATTTACATTTCCAGTACTTGAACATTTTAAGGGGGGAACAAAAAATATTGCCTGATTTGCAACTGAATTTGCACCAGCAATACCCTGATAGGCATATACAGGTTTTGACGTTTGAACATACATATTATTAACGGAAGTATAATTATTTCCTTCTAATAGAATATATTCTCCAGCATTAAGAAAATCATTTCCCGTTTCAGAATTTGTGGAAGCAACAGCATTACCATTCACAAATACTTGAGTGTTATCCTCATGTGCTACAATCAAAACATTCTCAAAACTATCTCCTCCAACTCCTCTAATGAAAATATATTCATCTCCAACTTTCTCAATAGGCACTATTTGATCAATACCCAAATCTCTTCCAAATGGTTGATTATCATGAAAACCACCAGCTAAAGAACCTGAATTAACTACAACTGGTTTATCCGAAGAAACAAGTGCTCCAATTATTCCATCACCATTAGCCGAACGATTAGGATAATTTGCTACATTCTCAGGTTCACCTTCAGCAGATTTTAAAGCAACAATGTAACTTTCACCCCTATTTAAGACTACAATTATATCATTAAGATTTCCATCAGGATTATTTCCAACTAATTCTTCATCAAAATCTAAAATATCTACATCTTGATCAATATTATTTATAATTACCTCCGTTACATCCTCCGTAGCCATTACAGATAAAAAATTTAACTGAGAGAAATCTGGATTATAATTCGTAAAAGAACCTGTTCTAAAAGTGTTTCCTAAAGCGGCACTTCCTTTACTAACAAGAGCTGCTCCATGAACTCTATTATATATTCTTACTCCAACATATACAGGCTCGGTAGCATCAATTATATATCCTTTGTCAGTATTTATTATACTAGTCGTTGTTGCAGCATCGGTACTTTCAGAAAAAATTGAAAATCTAGAAGAGTCGACTAATCCACCAAGATATGGGTCTTCCGGTGGTCTTATTATATGAGTTTGAGGATTCGCGTTTGTTACAACATAATTAATTGTAGCTCCGCCTACTTCTTTTACATTAACACTTACTGGATTTACACTTGGAGTTGAAATGTATATATATTCACCTCGATAAGGGCCAGATTGACCACCGTTACTATTACCACTATAAGCTACAGGAGGCAAATAATGAACTTTACTCAACTGAGCATAGAGAGAAGAATTTATTATAAAAAATAAAAATATGAATAATGGTCTGTTTAACATTTTTAGATAGATTAAAAAATCCTTCTTGTTAACTCAAAAGTATTACAAAATAGCTAAAAAAATAAAAAATATATTAACTTTCACAATTCATAATAAGAAAATTTTGAACAAAATTTATGTCTATTAAAAATACTCTATTAAAAATTTATAAACCACTTCTCTTCATAACTTTCTTTATGTTTTTATTAAATGGATGTAAAAAAGATGAAGAAATAGAAGAAGGTCCTGATAAAGAAAGTTCGATTATAGATCCCAATTCTATGGCAATAGCGAATGTTGATACAAAAAATTTAACTATTGTTGATGAACCAAAAATATCAGCTAATCTTCAAATTACAGAAGAAGATTCAATACTATTTGATGGCCCTATTGGAATAGAAATTAGAGGTTCTTCTTCACAAATGTTTCCTAAAAAATCATATGGATTTGAAACTTGGGACGAAGATGGAAAGGATATTAATGTTTCACTAGCTGATTTTCCAGAAGAAGAAGATTGGATTTTCTATGCGCCATATAGTGACAAATCTTTAATAAGAAATGTAATTATTTTTGAACTCTCAAATGAAATTGGGCAATACGCAACTAAAACTAAATTTCTTGAATTGTATTTAAATAATAAGTATAGGGGCCTATATGTTTTGATGGAAAAAATCAAAAGAGATAAAAATAGAGTTAACATTAGTAAAAATAAAGATGATGATCTTACAGGGGGTTATATTTTAAAAATTGATAAATCAACTGGAGACGGCTCTTCATCAGCTGACTATAATACTCAAAATTCATTTAGTTCAAAATATAATTCATTGGGAACTACTAATTTGAATAATGGAGCTATTACACATTTTTTGTATGAATACCCTGATTCTGATGATATAAATGAAAATCAAAAAAACTATATAATCAATTATATGTCTCAATTTGAAGATGCCTTAATATCTTCAGAATTTAACGATCCTGAAAAAGGATATGCTAAATTTATTGATATCGATAGTTTTATTGATTTTTTTTTATTAAATGAAATTTCAAAAAATATTGATGGATATCGATTAAGTACATTTATGCATAAAAATAAAGGGGAGAAACTTAAGATGGGTCCTATCTGGGATTTCAATCTAGGGTTTGGTAACGCTAATTATTGTAATGGTGATTCCTATGAAGGGTGGGCCTATCAATTTAATAATCAATGTCCAGGAGATTTATGGCAAGTTCCTTTTTGGTGGAAAAGATTTATGGAGGACCCTAATTGGAAAAACTTATTAAAAAATAGATGGACATCTTTAAGAAATGATAAATTTTCTAACGATCATATATTAAATAAAATCTCAAATCATGTAAAATTTATTAATGAAAATAATTCTTCATCAGATAATTTTACTACATGGGATATTCTTGGGAAATATATTTGGCCAAATGCATATAATGGATCTTCATACTCAGATGAAATTGTATATTTAAATAGTTGGATCAAAAATAGATTGAATTGGATGGACTTAGAAATTAATGGTTTTTGAAAAATAATTTTAATTTTAGTATATTAAATTAGTTTTTTTATTATGTCTATAAAAAATATAATTCTAAAAAATAGGAAATGGGCCTCTTCAAAAGGAAAAGATTTTTTTGAAAATCTATCTGAAGGACAAAACCCATCAATATTATGGATTGGATGCTCTGACAGCAGAGTTCCTCCAGACACTATTACTCAATCAGAACCTGGAAATATTTTTGTTCACAGAAATATCGCTAATCTAATTTTTAATGATGACCTTAACTTATTAAGTATACTCGAATACTCTATAAATGTTTTAAAAATTAAAAATATAATTGTTTGCGGTCATTATGGATGTGGAGGAATAAAGGCTGCTATGGAAAAACAAGAGTCTAATAATATTGATAAATGGATTAACAATATAAGAAAAACAATTTCAGCTAATAAAGAAGAGTTAGATCTTATTACAAATGAGACATATAAATGGGATAGGCTTGTCGAGCTTAACATATTAGAGCAAATTAATAATTTAAAAAAATGTGAAGTAGTAAAGAAAGCTATTGAAAAAAATAAGAAAATTTTTTTACATCCATTAGTATTTGATTTAAAAAATGGGAATTTACTCCATATATAAATATTCTTATTTATTAAAAATTCTCCCTTTCCCAATTTAAATGACTAAAATTAATTAATATCTTTACTTATAATATATATTAACATTAATAATTTTAATGAAAAAGGTTGGTTTAATTTTTTCATTTATACTTTTAAATAATATTTTTTTTGGTTGTAGTTCTGGGGGAGATTCAAATGATGATGTTTCAACTGTTGCATTAACTATATCTGCTCCAAATTTAATTTCCCCAAAAAATAATGAGGCTTGCCTTGACGGAATTGTAGTTAATGATACCCAGAGCACTTTATATTTTTCTTGGGGTGCTTCTTTAAATGCCACTAATTATAAAATCAATATTAAAAATTTAACAACCCAACAAAATGAACAATTTTCATCAACAACTACATCTAAAGAAGTAACTCTTAATAGTTCAGAACCTTATTCATGGTATGTAACTGCTCAAGGTGATCCTTTATCTGCTCCCGTTGATAGCCAAACATGGAAGTTTTATTTAGCTGGTGATAAAGTAATTAATTACGCGCCTTTCCCTCCCGAAATTTTATCTCCAAGATCTGCTGCAACCATTACTCCAATAGATGGAGAAATAGTTGTACAATGGAATTGCATAGATGTTGACAATGATTTATTAAAATATGAAGTTTTTTTAGATACTGTAGACGGTTCAACTTCAATAAAAAATGTAAATCATGAATCCACAACAACAGAAACCACCCTTCCAGTAGAAAATAGTACTACTTATTATTGGAAAATTATTGCTGAAGATAGTAATGGGAATAAAAGTAGTTCTGGAGTATATAGTTTTATTACATCTTAAATGAATAAAATTGTCAAAGTTTCAATCGTTGCTTCCTTAGCTGGATTTTTATTTGGTTTTGATACAATTGTAATTTCTGGAGCTGACCAACAATTACAAAGACTTTGGAATACTTCCGATTTATTTCATGGAACTTTTATTATGTCAATGGCTTTATGGGGAACTGTTATTGGTTCTATTACTGGTAGTTACCCATGTGATCAATGGGGAAGGAAAAAATCTCTTATAATTATTGGTTTTTTATTTTTAATTTCTGCAATTGGTTGCGCACTGGTATCAAATCCATACGTTTTTTCATTTTACAGATTTATTGGTGGAATAGGTGTTGGTTTATCAACTGTAGTGGCACCAACCTATATATCTGAAATATCACCTGCAGAAAAGAGAGGCCAAATGGTCGCTCTATATCAATTTAATATTGTTTTTGGAATTCTAGTAGCTTTTATGTCAAATTATCTTCTAAGAGAATTTGGAAATGAACCATGGAGATGGATGTTGGGAGTAGAAAGCATTCCCGCTTTTATTTATTTAATTGGAATATTTGGAGTTCCTGAGAGTCCGCGATGGTTAATTTTTAAAAAAGGTGATACAATTCAAGCTAATAGTATTTTTAAAGAAATTGGTGGCTCTAATATTTCAACAGATATTCTTAAAACCATTTCTGAAACCGAAAATACTTTAAAAAGTAACACCCTGTTTAGAAAAAAGTATTCATTTCCAATTTTACTCGCATTTTTAATTGCATTTTTTAATCAATTGTCTGGAATAAATGCTTTTTTATATTATTCTCCACGAATTTTTGAAGCAGGTGGATTAGAAACAAGTTCTGCACTTTTAGGTAGTTTTGGAATAGGTATAGCTAATTTAATTTTTACTCTAATTGGAATTTATCTAATAGATCGATATGGAAGAAAAATATTAATGTATATAGGTTCATTCGGATATATTATTTCACTATCTCTTGTTTCTATCGCATTTATAAACTCTTGGGATGGCTTAAGTATACCAATATTTTTATTTCTTTTTATAGCTTCTCATGCTGTTGGTCAAGGTGCAGTTATTTGGGTCTTTATCTCGGAAATTTTTCCTAATAACCTTAGGGCTAAAGGTCAATCATTAGGAAGTTCCGTTCACTGGATTTTAGCTGCTCTAATTACTTTATTTATGCCAACAGCATTATCTTATTTTGATAATCCTGGATATGTTTTTATTTTCTTTGCTTTTATGATGTTTATACAATTACTTTTTGTCATTTTTATAATGCCAGAAACGAAAAAAATCTCATTAGAATCTCTAAGTAATAGTTTATCAAAAAATTAATGAATTATATTAAAAATTCAATTTGTTTTGGTGAAATTCTTTGGGACATATTTCCAAATGAAAAAAAAATTGGAGGAGCTCCCTTAAATATTGCATTAAGGTTAGAGTCTTTAGGCGTAAAATCATTGATTGTAAGTCAAATAGGCGCTGACTCTTTAGGTCAAAATCTAATACATAAAATTGAAAAAAAAATTAATACCAAATTAATAAGTGTTTCAAAGGATTTTCCAACAGGAAAAGTTAAAGTTGAAATTGATAATAATGGAGATGCAAATTATTCTATTGAATATCCTTCAGCTTGGGATAAAATTAAAAATTCTTCTACTTTGAAAAAGGAAGTTTCAAAAACAGATTTATTTATCTATGGAAGTCTAGCATGTAGGGATCTTGTTTCAAGAAAAACACTATTAAATCTATTGCAGTATTCTAAATTTAAAGTATTAGATGTAAATCTAAGACCTCCCCACTATGATTTTTCAACAATTGAAATGTTAATGATTAATGCTGATTTTATAAAATTCAATGATGATGAATTACTTATTATTTCAAAAAAAATAGGATCTAATTTTAAAACTATTGAAGAAAATATTAAATATATTTCAGAAAAAACTAAAACCAAAAAAATATGCGTAACAAAAGGAGATAAAGGTGCGGTTCTTTTTGTAAACAATAAATTTTACTCTCATAATGGTTTTAAAATAAATGTAGTAGATACTGTAGGTTCGGGAGATTCATTTTTAGCAGTTTTAATAACAGAAATATTAAATAACACTTCTCCTGAAAAATCTTTGGAAAAAGCTTGTGCAGTTGGAGCTATTGTTGCTAAAGAAAAAGGTGCCAATCCAAAAATAACGAATGAGGAAATAAATAGTTTTATAAATACTAAATAAAAAAAGCTGCTTAAAAAGCAGCTTTTTATTACACTTTTTTAAAAAACTAATTATTCCATAAATCTAATTCATAATCTAGAATTACATTTTTAATTCTTTCTGATTCGAGTAATTGTCTAAGAGCATCTTTCTGAATATATTTTTCAATTTCACGATCTTCATAAACATTTTCCTCTTTATAAATAAAACCGCTAAATCTTCTTGAATTTAACATTGCATCAAAAGTAATAGGCTTAGACGAATTACCCTCATTAAAAACTTTTGATGTATTTAGACTTTTTCTGGCATCAGGAAACCATATCCAAAATAACTCCATAAGTTCAGGAGGATCACCAGCCAATTCATAAGCAACTGGAGCTATACCTAATAATCTATATTTTAATTCTCCTAGTCTCTTATTAAAATACCATGTACCCTTTATACGATACTCTACAATTTCCTCAGCAGTAATTTCAGGTTCTTCAATAAAATCTTCATTTAAAAGTCCTTGATCTCTTAAAGAATAAATATAATTTCTATCAATTCCTCCAGCATCATTTAGCTTAATTTCAATAAGTTGTTCATTAAGTTGGTCAACACCCCCAGGAGTAATTTTAAGTGCTTTTAAATTATTTAAAACTTCTTTATAGGTTAATTTAACTTTAAAAGCATCATCTTCATAAACCTCTATAATATTTCTACTTTTTAAATTTGCAACGAAGGTATGAAAAAGGGATCTTCTTCCAGAACTTAATTTTAAAGTATCAATCGGATAATAATAAGGGAAATTAACTCTTTCATCTACATCAATTCTTTCCCATATAGTCTTTGACCACAAAATATCTCTATCGTCAACATATCCATATGGTAAAGGATCTTCATCATTTGCATTTTTCTGTTTTTCATTCAATTGACCTACATCCTGAGGCACTCTTGCATTCAATAAATTAGCCTGAGCAAAACCTATCTCGGAGATTAATAAACTTAAAACAAACAATAAAATTGTTACCTTACTATTCATTAATTAGTATTTAATTAGTCACTTCACAAATTACCGGTGAAACTCTTGAAAAATTATATGCAGGATTTTTAGGGTTTTTGACTCTTATGTCAAAAATTTTAATGTCCTGCCCTGCAGGAGACCTCTTAACAGCTGCAACTGCTTTAGCATTTAGTCTATTTCCAGAGCACTGAATAACAGGCTTTCCAGGAACCTTAACTTTAAAAGCAATAGTTTTAACTGTTAAGTCAAAATCAAAATCAATAAATGTTGCTCCTACTGTTGTCTTAACTAAACTAGATTTAGCTATTTTAAATGAACCATACTCCCCTCTAACAGTTCCAGTCGGATTTGGAAGGTTTTTAATTCTATAAGAAGTTGAAGTAGATACAACCTTACCATCGGGTAGAGTTCCAGTCGCAACTATTTTAACTGTTTTCCCTTTTCCAGGATTCATAAGATATTTACTGCCTCTTGATCTTTTTAAACCAGGAGCTCTTGCCCTAACCTTGTTATCTGGAATTCCAGGAATTGAAATAGTCATAGGATTTTCAACACCACGATAAACAACGTTCATTTTATCAGCAGAAATTACAGCAGAATTAGGTTTAGCTATAACAGAATAAGTTTGATTAACAGGTATTCTAGACTCTATACCGTCATTTAAAAAAATTAAATATCCTTCAATAACCTTATCTCCTGGCGAACCAGCAGAAATATCTAATTTTATCCCTCCAGGAATAAGTTCATATTTTGATTCATCTAATTCTCTTCCATCTACTTTAAGTTCAACACTATTTGGATTCTGAGCACCACCTTTTCTACCTAAAATAACACTTCCATCAAATGTTTCTCCTTGATAATATGCACCTTTTTCAGTTTTAAGTAATGTAATATAGTTAGATTCCGTAACACCAGATTCTAATTCCAATTCTTTCCCTAAGAGTGTCGTCAAAACATCACTTTCAGTTAATCTAATATCATTTTGCATCATAGTAAGTTTTGCTAGCGATGATATAAGTGGAAAACCTTGATAATTATAATTTAACCATGGCTGTTCTTGTCCTTCCTTATTTTTAATAACCCAATTAGGTCCCTCCCCGATATCAAATCTATCTTCAACTTGTTGAGTGTATTGAGGATATTGACTTGCAAAAACTTGGATAACTTCAGCTTTATACTCTAAAATTTTATCAATAAATACCTGAGCATCTTGATCTCTACCTTCTTTAAACCATAACATATCTAACTCTTCGCCTTTATCCATGACTTCAAATTTTTTAAGTTCTGGATCATCATTTTGAGTTCTATGTTTTTCAGTTACTGTATTCTTAACCTGTTGAATATAATCATGAAATTCATTAGATTTTTTTCTTATTTTCTTTGCTGTGTCATCATGACCAATCCACTTTCCTTTTTTATCTTGGGCATTAGTTTCAATCTTAGAATAATATATTTCATTACTCTCATTAACTTTAACTTTAGCATTGCTGATTTTATGAAACATTTGTCCAAAACCAACAAGAACTTCTTTGCTAACATTTAATGCTAACATGGTAATAAATACCAGATACATTAAAGCAATAAGTTTATTACGTGGGGTTTCTTTTGCTCCTGCCATTAATTCTTAGTTTTTATTCATTGCAGACAACATACCCTTATAGACCTCATTTATAGATGCTAAATTAGTAGATAACGATTCCATTTGCATTTTTAATTGTTCGGCATTTTCGGCTACTTGTTTGTTGTATGAACTATGCGTTCCAGCTTCTTTTGCCTGCTGCGAATACATAGAATTTAACTTCTCTAATTGTCCAGCTGCTTTTTCTAATTGCTCTGAATAGTTTTGAGAGGATCCAACAGCTTCTGCTGCAGGAGATAAAGATTGGGCAGATGCCTCTAAATTCTTAATACTTCTAGTTAATCCATTTACCAAATTAACATCTAATTTTGCTTCCCTTAGAAGAGAGTCAATTTTACTAGATAAACCTTCTTCTTTACTACCTTCAGAAGAATGACCGCCACCAGACAAATGAGCTTCAAATTCTGCCTGTTCCTCCCTTACATCATCTAACATTAATCCGCCCATTAGGAATATAATAGCTTCCGTTCCAAGGCCAAGCCCTAGAACAACACCTCCTGTAAGGGGTCCTATTTCAAGGTGTAATATTTTAAATAAAGCACCTATAATAACAACACTTCCTCCTATTTGAAAAAGCATGTGCATCATTACTTTTCTTATATATCTTCCTCTTAATTTTTTTGCATCCATTTTATTTTGATTTTATGAGTTTTTTATAAAGATAAAATTTTTATTTAATTTTCACTTTTTCTGAACCGAGATAATCTTGAACAGTTCTAAATCCAATGTAACTTCTAGAGGTGTCAGCATACTCAAAATCTCTAGTACTTACTCTTAAAAAATAAGCAACATCTTTCCATGATCCTCCTCGAATAACCTTTCTCTTTTCACCTCCAACTAAAATAGTGTAAACAGAATCTTTATTAATGTTATCATTATTTTCAAATTTTTTCTTAACTGATGTTCTAGTAGATAAATTAGGGTTTAAAGACGACACATAATCATAAGCTCCATTATCAAAAGATGAGCCTGTCCACTCTGAAACATTTCCAGCCATATTATATAAATTATAGTCATTTGGTAAATAAGATTTAGCTTCAACAGTATACATTGCTTGATCTGAAGCATAATCTCCTCTCAAAGGTTTAAAGTTTGCGAGGAAACACCCTCTGTCATTTAATAAATAAGGTGACCCCCATGGATATACACCTGATGGTATTCCTCCCCGAGCTGCATATTCCCATTCTGCTTCAGTAGGTAATCTGAAATTATTTACAAGCGGATCATTTTTTTCCCTTTGGTAGATATTTTTATAATAAGTTCTCCAATTACAAAAAGCTACAGCTTGTTCCCAAGAAATTCCTACAACAGGATAATCTTGATATGCAGGATGAGAAAAATAGTCATTATGCATTGGTTCATTATAAGAATAATTAAAATCCTTAATCCATACAGTAGTATCAGGATATATCTCAACATTTTCTTCCCTAATAAATGGAAGTCTATTCCTATGATACGGATTTATTTTTCGATCTAGAGCAGCAGCTTCAGCGTCAAACCAAGAATACTTATAAACAAGCTTATTTATATCAATTTTCATTTCACCATTATACCATACCTCAGGAGGTAAATAAAGGCTATCCATAACCTCTATATAGGCCCCTTTTGCATAATCTTCGGGTGACCATTCAATGTCATTTTCTAAATCTAAAGGTCTTCTATAGTATGGATCTTCATTTAAATCATAATAATTTTCTCTCATATACTTAGTAAAATCAGAAGTTTGCGAAGTATCAGAATCTTTAAAAGAAAATTCAGCAATTGGATCAGTTGATTCCTCGCCTAAATTATCAGTATCAGCCCTTCTAGCCAACATAGCAGCAGCAATTGAATCCCTAACCCAATAAACAAATTGTCTGTATTCGCTATTGGTAATCTCTGTCTCGTCCATATAAAAAGATCGAACAGTTACTGTTTTTGGTGCAGCATTCTGAGAAGCAGCAGCATCATCATCTGATTTTCCCATAATATATGCACCGCCCTCAACTAATGTCATACCATAAGGTTTCTCAGGAAACCATTTCTTTTGTTTAACACCAATCAATTCACCACGTTTATTAGCACAACTGCTAACAAAAAATACTGTAAGAATAAAAATAAATATTTTTTTCATATAATCATGGTTGAATTATATAATACCATCTGAAAAGGCAAAAATAACACTTTTTTAACATACTTTATTCCTTATAAAACCAAATTAATATTTTTCAAAAAATAAAAACTCTATAAATCAAGCTCTTTTAGATGCTTTTAACCATCTTTCAGGTATTTTATCATTACATGCTTCTTCATAATCTTCATATGTGCATGATAATAACGTATTACTTTTCGTTTTATTATCTAAATAATTTTCAATAGTTATCTCGACCCACCAACGATCACTTTTTTTACTTCTATAAAAAATTAATTCACGATCTGATAAAGGAACAATATATTTATTAAATGATTTTCCTGTATAAACAGGATACTCATTAAACCTACAATTAACTCCCTCAATAAAATACCAAATAATTTGAGATAATAATTTGTGAAAAGTATTAGTGTTGAAAAGTTCAAAAAACCCTACTAAACTTAGTCTATCACTTATACCTGCATATCTTGATAATGAACAAATCGTTCTACTATCAAATCCATTAGGGGAAGAATTAATGGATTCTCCACTAGAATTTTCGGATAAACATTTTAAATCAAAACTTGCAATGTCTGTTTCTCTAAAAATAGGCTCGGATAAAGAGAAATCATCCAATACTGCTCCTAATCGATAAGAATCAAAAAAAAGTTTATCCATTAAATCTAATTCTTCCTGAGATATTAAGTAAGACTGATATCCCAAATTAGTATAATTATTAAGGTAACTTGGTTTTTTTAAAATTATAGAACTCATATATGAACGACCAGAAATTAAATCTTCATCCTGTGAAAAATCAAATCGATTATCAATTGAGGTTATATTTATCCACTGATTATTATTTTCGAACGACCTATACATTGATAAAGTCAAATCTTGACTCCCTCCTATAATAATAGGGATAATATTCATTTGTCTTAAATGCAAACAAACCTCTTTTAAAATATAATAAGTATCTTCTACTTTGTTTCCGTTAGGTAAATCTCCTAGATCGGCAATGTTTAACTTCCAATTACCTGTGTATAATTTATAGAATTCTATTCGAAATTTATCCATATCATATCTAGAATGATTAAAATGAGAATTTCTTAATTCTTGAACACCTATAATAGCAATCGAAATTTGATCTAAATCTGGAAATCCATTTGACTTAGAATTTATAAGAATATTATTTCCTAAAACCTGCTTTGGCAAAATCGAACTAATCCCTATTATAGTTTCATCAACTGGTATTAATACATCTTCAATCATTAATTCTTCTTTTTCTTTGCCTTAACTTTATTCTTTCCTTTATGTTCTTGAATAATTTGTTTGACCTGTTCTAAATTTAATTTAGTAGCATCAATTTCTTTATTTATCTCTATTTTTAATTTACCTTGAAAAATTAGGGATCTTCCCCATCTACCCTTTTCAACTTTTATATCTAAATCCTCCCAATGGTTTATTATCTTTTCTTTGTCCTTCTTTAATTTTTCCTCAATTAATGTTTCAATGTCTTTGTCTTTTAATGAATTATAATCATATTTTTTATTAACATTTATAAACTTTCCATCCCATTTAATAAAAGGTCCAAACCTTCCAACCCCTTTTGTTACAGGTAAATTTTTATATTCAAAAATTGGAGCATCTGCTTTTTTCTTTTCTTCAATTAAATTAACTGCTGAATTGAATTCAAATTCTAAAGGGTTTTCACCCTTAGGAATAGAAATAAATTTTTTTCCAAACTTTATATATGGACCAAATCTTCCATTATTAATAGTAATTACTTCATTTTCATAGACTCCGATTTCTTTCGGAAGTTTAAAAAGATCTAAAACCTCTTCTAAAGTTATAGTTTCTAATTTTTGATTAACTGCCAAATTAGTAAAAATAGGTTTTTCATCATCTTCAGAATTTCCTATTTGACCTAAGGGGCCATATTTTCCTAAACGAACTTTTACCTCTCTACCTGAAGAAGGATCTATCCCTAAAACTCTTTCCCCTGATTCTCTTGTAGCATTTTCATTTACAAAATTTACATTTTTATTAAATTGAGAATAAAAATCTTTAATCATTTTTGTCCAATCTTCTTTACCATCAGCTATTTCATCAAACTCTTCTTCAACTTTAGCAGTAAAATTATAATCTAAAATATTTTTAAAATTATTAACTAAAAAGTCATTAACTATTATACCAATATCTGTGGGTACTAATTTACCTTTATCTGAACCGATTTTTTCGATAAATTTCAAGTGCTTTAATTTATTATCAAGTAAAATAAATTGTTGATATTCTCTTTCAAGCCCTTCAGAATTTCCCTTGATTATGTACCCTCTATTTTGAACAGTTGAAATAGTAGGAGCATAAGTTGAAGGCCTTCCAATTCCTAATTCTTCCATTTTTTTTACTAACGAAGCTTCTGCATATCTATATGGAGGTCTTGTTTGTCTTTCAGTAGAGATTATTTTATTAAGATTAACTTTTTCATCTAAATTAACATGTGGAAGGATCCCCTTCTCCTCATCCTCTTGATCATCAACCCCTTCAGAATAGACTTTTAAAAATCCATCAAAAAGTATCACTTCTCCTTTTGATATATATTCATCTCCATTATTAGAAAAGATTTTAAGTTGAGTTCGCTCCAATTTAGCATCACTCATCTGAGAAGCAATTGTCCTCTTCCAAATTAATTGATAAAGGCGCTTATAATCATACTCTAAATCAGGGTTAATTTTATTGATATCTGTTGGTCTAATAGCTTCATGAGCTTCCTGTGCCCCTTTACTTTTTGACATAAAAACCCTTGACTGAAGATACTCTTTTCCATAATTATTTTGAATTTGATTTATGATTTCTGACTTTGCCTCTTTAGACAAATTCAAACTATCTGTTCTCATATAAGTAATTAATCCCCATTCATACAATTTTTGAGCAATAGTCATTGTTTTACTAACTGAAAAATAAAGTTTTCTAGATGCCTCTTGTTGAAGAGTAGAGGTTGTAAATGGAGCAGTTGGAGATTTTTTTCCCGGGTTTGTTTCTTTACTTTTTATTTGAAAAATGTTTTTCTTACTTGACTCTAAAAACAATTTAGCTTGTTTAGAATCAAAAATTTTTTTTATTAACTGGGCTTTTAATTGTTCCCCTTTAGAAGTTATAAATTCAGCAGTTGTTTTATAAAAAATTTCAGGCTTAAAATCTTTTATTTTTCTCTCCCTTTCGACTATTAATCTTACTGCAACAGACTGGACTCTCCCAGCTGAAAGGCCTGTTTTAACTTTTTTCCATAATACAGGTGATAATTCATATCCAACCAACCTATCTAAAACTCTTCTAGCTTGCTGAGCATTAACTAAATTATAATCTATTTCTCTAGGATTATCTATAGCTTTATTAATTGCACTTTTAGTGATTTCGTGAAAAACAATTCTTTTAGTAGTTTCTTTATTTAATTTTAAAGTTTTAAATAAATGCCAAGCTATAGCTTCTCCCTCCCTATCCTCATCACTTGCGAGCCAAACAATATCAGCTTTTTTTACTAATGACTTTAATTCAGAAACTATCTTTTTTTTATCATCACTAACAATATATTTCGGAGAAAAATCTCCATCAACATTAACGCCTAGTTCTTTAGAAGGAAGGTCTGCAATATGTCCATAACTAGAAGCAACTTTAAAATTTTTTCCCAAAAAATTTTCAATAGTTTTTGCTTTTGCCGGTGACTCAACTATTACTAAATTATTTGACATAGATCATTTTTTATAAGTCACAAAAATATAAGGTTTTTTCAATAACCTAAAGTTTTTATTAGAAAGAGGTTTAAAAAATTCTATCGAAATATATTATTTTTTTTTAAATTGTCGTCTTTAAAAATAAAAATGAAAAGAAGAAAAGCTCTTCAAAATATTGTAATTACTTCAACTTTCTTTGCCTCTTTACCCTATTGCGAATCATATGATTTTAAATATGAGAATTTATTTTTAAAAAAAGGGGATGATTTTTTATTAGAATCAATTTCTAAATTTATACTTCCACTTAAAAAAAATAAATTCAAAACTGTAGAACCCAGAATAATTTTCCTTTTAACTATGCTTAATGATTGTTTTTCTCCTGATGAAATTTCTAACTTTTTAATTGGTCTAGATCAATTAAAATTAGAAATCAAAAAACACAATACTAACTCTTTTGATTATTTAGAAAAGAAAACAAAAGAAAAAATAATCGGAAATGCATTTGGTAGTAAAAGAGAAATCAATTTTTTTATTAATAGTATTAAACAACTTTCACTTAGACATTTTATGACATCTGAAAATTATATGAAAAAATATTTAAATTATGAATTTCTTCCGAATCGATATTTCGGAAAAGTTCCTGTATAAAACATATTATGAATAAGAATAATTTTGACGCAATAGTTATTGGAAGTGGAATGACAGGTGGATGGGCTGCAAAAGAGTTTTGCGAACAAGGGTTTAAAACGCTACTTCTTGAAAGAGGAAGAAATGTAAAGCACTTAACTGATTATCCAACTGCAAATACTAAGCCTTGGGAATTTAATCATAGAGGAAGACTTACTTATATTGATAAAAAAGAAAACCCAATAGCTAGTAGTTGCTATGCATTTTACGAAGGAACTAAACATTTTTTCTCTAAAGATGCTGAGCAACCTTATATTCAAAAAAAACCATTTGATTGGATCAGAGGATACCAAGTTGGTGGAAAATCAATTATGTGGGCTCGTCAAGTCCAAAGATGGAGTGATTTTGATTTCGAAGGACCTAAAAGAGATGGATTTGCAGTAGATTGGCCGATACGTTACAAAGATCTTGAAAAATGGTACTCTTATGTTGAAAAGTTTGTTGGAGTAAGTGGTAATTTAGATGGCTTAGATACTCTACCCGATGGAGAATTTTTAAAACCCTGGGAATCAAATGTTGTCGAAGATCATTTCAAAAGTTCTGTTAAAAAAAATTATCCCGATAGACATGTTATTTATTCTCGTTGTGCTCATATAACTGAAAATAAACCAATTTTTGCAAAACAAGGCAGAGTATTATGCGCTAGCAGAAGAATATGTGAAAGAGGATGCCCGTTAGGAGGCTATTTTAGCGCTAATTCAACCTTAATTCCTTGGGCAAATAAAACTGGTAATTTAAATTTAAAACCTCACTCAGTTGTTCATTCAATTATATTTGATGAGAAAAAAAATAAAGCTATTGGAGTTAGAGTAATTGATTCAATATCTAAAAAAACTACTGAATACTATTCTAAAGTGATTTTTTTAAATGCTGCTGCTTTAAATTCTAATTTAATTCTTTTAAACTCTAAGTCAAAAAGATTCCCTGATGGATTAGGTAATGACAATGGACTTCTAGGAAAGTATATTGCTTTTCACAATTATAGAGCCACTATAAGTGCAATTCATGAAGGCCACAAAAATTTTACTACTGAAGGAGCTAAACCAACTCCATCTTACATTCCCAGATTTAGAAATGTTTATAAACAAGAAACTGATTTTTTAAGAGGCTATGCAGCTGGATTTGGAGCAGGAAGAATGAGAGCTCTTAACACTGATGGGTTTGGTGATGAACTTATGACTAATGTTTTAAATACTAAAGAAAATGGCCTTTGGAGCGTTAATTCTCATATGATGGGAGAAACTATTCCTAAAAAAAGTAATTATGTTTCTTTAGATAATGAAAAAATTGATCAATGGGGTATTCCTCAATTAATAATTAATGTAGATTACGATAATAATGACGATAAAATGGTTGAAGATTATTTAGATCAATTTAGTGAAATGTTTACTAAAGCTGGATTTAAAAATATTAAAACCCGAGATAATTCTAAAAGAAAACCCGGAAATGATATTCATGAAATGGGAGGAGTTCGAATGGGAAATGATCCAAAATCTTCTTTATTAAATAAATGGAATCAATTACATTCCTGTAAAAATGTATTTGTTACTGATGGTGCCTGTATGACCTCAACTTCTACTCAAAACCCTTCATTAACTTTTATGGCTATAACTGCTCGGGCAGCTAATTATGCTATAAATGAATTAAAGAAAAATAATCTTTAGTTATTATAAATAATTAAAATTTAAGTACATGACATTTTGTCTGTATTTTCTATAGTTTGTATATTTGTAATTTAAAATTAAAATTTTGAATAAATCAGATGAATCTCTTTTAAAGAATCCATACCTGCATAATGGAAGTAACACAGTATTGAAAAAATCTCATTTTAATTCAAATAAGCTTGTATATATTGAAAGTTACGGATGTCAAATGAACTTTTCTGATAGTGAAATCATAGCTTCAATACTTTCTAGTCAAGGATATAAGACAGTGAACTCTCCTGATAATGCAAATTTAATTCTTATAAATACATGCTCTATAAGAGATAAAGCTGAACAAACAATTCGTAAACGTCTTGAAAAATTTAATTCGATTAAAAAAATTAACTCAAAAATTAAAGTAGGTGTTTTAGGGTGTATGGCTGAAAGATTAAAAGACAAACTTTTAGAAGAAGAAAAAATAGTAGACATGGTCGTCGGACCAGATTCTTACAAAGACATTCCAAACCTTCTAAAAGAAATAAATAAAGGAAGAGATGCAATAAATGTTATTCTTTCAAAAGATGAAACTTATGGAGACATATCCCCTATCAGAATTGATTCGAATGGAGTTACTGCTTTAGTTTCAATAACAAGAGGATGTGATAACATGTGCAGTTTTTGTGTAGTCCCATTCACAAGAGGTAGAGAAAGAAGTAGAGACCCTAAAAGTATTTTAAATGAAATTCAAAAACTTTATAAAAATGGATATAAAGAAATAACCCTTCTTGGCCAAAATGTTGATAGTTATCTATGGTTTGGAGGAGGTTTAAAAAAAGATTTTAAAACTGCACCCCCTCTTAACAAAAAAACAGCTATAAATTTTTCAAATTTACTAGAAATAGTGGCTATTTCATTTCCAAAGATCAGAATAAGGTTTTCAACTTCAAACCCTCAAGATATGACTTTGGATGTTATAAATACAATGGCAAAACATCCCAATGTATGTAATTCAATTCATCTTCCATTTCAATCAGGAAGTGATAAAATTTTAAAAAAAATGAATAGAATGCATTCAAGAGATGAATATCTTGATCTTATAGACAAAATTCGTGAAATAATTCCTGATTGTGGAATTTCACAAGATATAATATCTGGATTTCCAACTGAAAATCAAACCGATCATAATCAAACTCTTTCTTTAATGGATTATGTTAAATTTGATTATGGATTTATGTTTTCCTATTCAGAAAGACCAGGCACACTTGCAGAAAGAAAGATGAAAGATGACGTCCCAGAAAATATAAAAAAAGAAAGATTACAAGAAATTATTAATAAACAGTTAGAGCACAGTTTTTTTAGAACAAAAAAATATATTGGTAAAACAGTATGTGTTTTAATTGAAAAATCATCAAAAAAATCAAATAATTTTTGGAGTGGAAGAACTTCTCAAAACACTGTAGTTGTCTTTCCGAAAAAAAATTTTAAAAAGGGTCAATTTATTGATGTGGAAATCACTAATTGTACAAGTGCGACACTTATCGGAAATGGTATAAACATTTCTAATTCAATTTAAATAAAAATATGGATAACATTCAATCAATTAAGCAAAGATTCGGAATTATAGGAATTGACAAAGGATTAAATCTCGCTCTTGAAAAAGCTATTAGAGTTGCATCTACTAATATTTCAGTACTAGTAACAGGAGAAAGTGGAGTAGGAAAAGAAAATATTCCTAAAATTATTCATCAATATTCAAATCGTAAACATTCAAAATATATCGCTGTTAATTGTGGAGCTATTCCTGAGGGAACAATTGATAGTGAATTATTTGGTCATGAAAAAGGAGCTTTTACAGGTGCTACTTCAACTAGAAGTGGTTATTTTGAAGTGGCAGATGGTGGCACAATTTTCTTAGATGAGGTTGGTGAACTCCCACTGCCAACTCAAGTGAGATTATTAAGAACACTTGAAAATGGTGAATTTTTAAAAGTTGGATCTTCGAAAGTTCAAAAAACAGATGTTAGGATAGTTGCAGCTACAAACATGAAAATGAGTACTGCGATTGAGAAAGGTAAATTTAGAGAGGATCTTTATTATAGATTAAGTACAGTTGAAATTTTCTTGCCACCTCTTAGAGATAGAAAAGATGACATTCCTTTATTATTTCGAAAATTCGCTTCAGATTTTGCTCAAAAATACAGAATGCCTCCCGTTATTTTAGATGCTAGTGCTCAATTAGCTCTTTTACAATACAATTGGAATGGAAATATTAGACAACTAAGAAATATTGCCGAACAAATTTCAGTTCTAGAACCAGAGCGAAAATTAGATGATAAAATTTTAAAATCATACCTCCCTGATATCGGATCTCATTTCCCAGCATTAATTGACGAACCAAATAAAAATAAAAAAGGAGACTTTTCTTCAGAAAGAGAGATTCTATATAAGGTTTTATTTGATATGAAAAGTGATATTACTGATTTGAAAAAACTCACTTTAGAAATTTTAAATGAGGAATCCTCTGAAATAATTCAGAAAAAAAATCAAAATTTAATTAATAAAATATATAATAAAAAAACCAGTCCAAAAGAAATTGATAATTTATTAACTGTTCCTATTAAAAATGAATCTAATAAAAATGAAAGAGATTCAAAAAAGAAAATGGACGAATATGATTATGCTGATTCAATTATTGAAGAGGAACCATTATCTTTATTAGAGAAAGAACTTGAAATGATAAAGTCTGCTCTTGAAAGAAGTAAAGGTAAACGAAAAATTGCCGCTGAAGAACTTGGTATATCTGAAAGAACTTTGTACAGAAAAATCAAACAATTTAACCTAAATTTAGATAATGAAAAATAATATTTTTCATCTAATAATTTTCATTAATTCACTTCTATTTATAGGTTGTGGAATTTATTCATTTACTGGAGCGGCTATTCCAGTTGGAACCAAAACTTTTCAGGTAGATTATTTTGAAAATGTGGCTGGCAATAAACCTGGATCTACTGTAGAACCTGGATTAGATAGAGATTTTACACTAGCTCTCCAAGATTTAATTTTAAATCAAACAAATTTATCACTCGTAAAAAATGATGGAGATCTAATTTATAGTGGACAAATTACTACCTACAGGGTATCTCCAATGTCAGCAACTGCAGAAAATACAGCTTCTCAAAATAGGCTAACTATGGGTGTTTCCGTAAATTACACTAACACCAAAAATGATGAAGATAGTTTTAATCAAAGTTTCTCTTTTTTTTATGATTTCCCAGCTGATCTTCAGGTCTTTGATGTTAAATCAGATGCTCATAAAGTCTTATTAGACAGAATAACACAAGACATTTTTAATGCGTCTTTAGCTAAATGGTAAAAATTATGAACGCTTCTCAATATTCAAAATTAATTGAAAACTTCAACTCTTTAAATCAAGAAAATCTTGAAAATCTTGAAAAACTTTCTCATAAATATCCTTATTGTCAAAACATTTATGCCTATTATCTAAAATCATTAAAAGATCAAAAAAAATACAACTTCGATTATATTTTAAGAAAAACTTCAATTTTAACTTTAGATAGAGAACAATTATATAATTGGCTTTATGAAATAAAAGATAAAAAGACAATACATGTAAATAATGATAATAACGAAATAGAAAAAAGTTTTTTTGAATGGATTAATTTAACTAATACAAAAACAGAATCAAATACATCTAAAATTGAATTATCTAATAATTCTGAAATTATTGATTCTTTTATTAATAAAAATCCTAAAATGCCTAAAATTAAAGATCATCTAAATATTGAATCTGAATTAATTGATGCTAATTTCAATAAAGAAGAATTTATGACTGAAACATTAGCTAAAATGTACTTAAAACAAAAAAAATATGACAGTGCTATTAGAGCATTCAAAATATTAAGTTTGAATTATCCAGAAAAAAAGAGTTTATTTGCAATCCAGATTAAAAAAATTAAAAAATTAATCAAGTTTTCATAATGAGTACTTTCTCTATTTTTATTGCCTTAATTTTAATAGTATGTTTATTATTAATAATTGTAATAATGGTTCAGAACCCTAAAGGTGGAGGCCTCTCTTCTTCTTTCGGCGGTGGTGCTCAACAAATGGGAGGTGTTCAAAAAACAACTGATTTCTTAGATAAAAGTACTTGGATTCTTGGATCATTACTTTTGATCCTTATTTTGCTATCGAATTTTGCAATAACAAGCAATAATGCAAATTCAGTTCAGGAATCAAAATTACTTGATGATATTGATCAACCTATTGAACAATCACTTCCAGAAGTATTACCAGATGAAATTCCTGAAATGCCTGATCCGGCTCCTGTTGAAAATATAGATAACTAAATTTAAACACTCTAATAATGTCACCTTGTCAGGAATCACTTTGTATTATCAATTTTTTTTAACAAAAAATATGCTTGGCATAGTTTATGAAATAAAACAATAATATTAAATTTTAAAAAAGTAATGAGTAAAATTAAAATTCAACCGTTAGCAGATAGAGTTCTAATAAGGCCTGCTGCTGCAGAGACAAAAACATCATCAGGAATTATAATTCCTGACTCTGCTAAAGAAAAACCACAAAAAGGAATTGTTGTTGCAGTTGGACCTGGAACAAAAGAAAATCCTGTAACACTTAAAGTCGGAGACAATGTGCTTTACGGAAAATATTCCGGCACTGAACTTCAACATGAAAGTGAAGACTTTCTAATGATGAAAGAAAATGACATACTAGCAAAAATTTAACTATAAAAAATAAATAAAATGGCAAAAAAAATAATATTCGACCTAGAAGCTAGAGATGGTATTAAGCGAGGAGTAGACGCTTTAGCTAATGCTGTTAAAGTAACTCTTGGTCCAAAAGGTAGAAATGTTATAATCGGGAAAGCCTTTGGCGCTCCCCAAGTAACAAAAGATGGTGTAACAGTTGCTAAAGAAATTGAACTAGAAGATCCATTAGAGAATATGGGAGCGCAAATGGTAAAAGAAGTTGCTTCAAAAACTAATGATCAAGCTGGAGATGGAACAACTACTGCTACCATTCTTGCCCAAGCTGTAGTTAAAGAAGGATTAAAAAATGTTGCTGCAGGAGCAAATCCACTTGATTTAAAAAGGGGAATTGACAAAGCTGTTAATGCGGTAGTTAAAGATTTAGAAAAACAATCTGTTGAAGTAGGAACTTCATCAGAAAAAATTAATCAAGTAGCCAGTATTTCTGCAAATAATGATGAAAATATTGGTAAATTAATAACTGAAGCCTTTGAAAAAGTTGGGAAAGAAGGTGTTATTACTGTTGAAGAATCTAAAGGTACAGACACCTATGTTGATGTAGTTGAAGGAATGCAATTTGATAGAGGTTATATATCACCATACTTTGTTACTGATTCTGAAAAAATGGAAGCAGATCTTGAAACTCCATATATTTTACTTTATGACAAAAAGATTTCTGCCATGAAAGATTTATTACCTGTTTTAGAGCCAGTTTCTCAATCTGGAAAACCTCTATTAGTTATTGCAGAAGACGTTGATGGTGAAGCTTTAGCTACTCTAGTTGTAAACAAACTTAGAGGCTCACTTAAAATAGCTGCGGTTAAAGCTCCAGGGTTTGGAGATAGAAGAAAAGCGATGCTTGAAGATATTGCTATATTAACTGGTGGAACTGTTATTTCTGAAGAAAGAGGGTTTACATTAGAAAATACAACAATAGATATGTTAGGAACTGCTGAAAAAGTAACTATTGATAAAGACAATACTACTGTCGTTAATGGTTCTGGAGACTCTAAAAATATTGAAGCTAGAGTCCAACAAATTAAATCGCAAATTGAATCAACTACTTCTGATTATGATAAAGAAAAACTTCAAGAACGTTTAGCTAAATTATCAGGAGGTGTTGCTGTACTATATGTAGGCGCTCCTTCTGAAGTAGAAATGAAAGAAAAAAAGGATAGAGTTGACGACGCTCTTCATGCTACTCGTGCTGCTGTTGAAGAAGGCATAGTAGCTGGAGGTGGTGTTGCTCTTCTTGGCTCCAAAAATTCATTAGATAAAATTAAAAGTGAAAATCCTGATGAATCAACTGGAATTCAAATTATCAATAAAGCATTGGAATCTCCTTTAAGAACTATTGTTGAAAATTCTGGTGTTGAAGGTTCAGTAGTAGTTTCAAAAGTAATTGAAGGAAATAAAAACTTCGGATATGATGCTAAAGATGGCACTTATGTTGATATGTTAAAAGAAGGAATAATTGATCCGACAAAAGTTACACGCGTAGCTCTTGAAAATGCAGCATCAGTTGCTGGAATGATTTTAACTACAGAATGTGGGCTTGTTGATATTAAAGAAGATCCTCCTGCTGGTGGTGGAGCAATGCCTCCAATGGGTGGAGGAGGAATGCCTGGAATGATGTAAAAAAAAAGCTATCTAAATCAATTAGATAGCTTTTTTTTATTCTCTTTTATATAAACAACAATCCGGTAATTTATTATAAGTATCATCTAAAGCCTTCTCTTTTGATGTATCATGACCAGATAAAGCAATTGCTTTATGAATATTTTCTAAAGAAATTCTATTAGAATCATATATTACAACAAAATTATTAGAACTTATATCCCAAGACGCGTGTTTTATTCCCTTTAATCGAAATGTTTTTTTTTCAATCCTTTTTTTACACATTATACAAACACCTTTGACATCAAAAGAGGAGTTTACAATTTCTTTTTTTTGAGCACTTAAAAAAGTGCTCAAAAAAAATGTACTAATAAGAAATATTAATCTCATTTTTTATTTAAAATTAAATCTAAGTCCTAAATAAGTCATTCTACCAATTACTGGCGCATAAACTAATGTAGAATCAAAATTTGGACCAAAAGGATCATCGTAAGCTATTATTGGTTTAATTTGTTTATAATTTCCAACATTTTCTATACCCGAATATAATTCAAAATTTTCAGAAAAAACTTTGCTAATTTGAAAATTAATTAAAAAATATTTTTTTGAAAACATACCCTTTGGATTATAATAATTTTTTGGAATTCTCTGTTTTCCAATACCTTGAAAAGTTAAATTAAATCTAAAATCATCAATATTAGAATTGTTTTTCTTTTTTACATAATCTAAATTCATAAATAATCGATTTTCAGGAACTAATGGCTTCTGCAATTCTCCTGAATTATAAGCAATTTTAACTTTTTGATTCTTATAAGCCAATTTAATTTCAAAATTATTAATTGGATTAACAGATAATTCAAACAATAAACTTCTTGAAAAACTTTCACCTACCAAATTGTAAAAATTAACACTTACTGGATCTTCATAATCTACTACAACCTGATCAATAAATTTAGTGTTATAATAATCTATAGATAAAGAAAAACTCTTTTTAAAAAGATTAAATCTTTGCATAAAGCTACTCCCATAATTTATAGCAATTTCAGGATTTAATCCATAAATTTGGCCTCCATTTTTTTGAATTTGAACAATTCTATTTGAACTAAACAAACTCTGATTTTCAGAAAAAATATTAGCTGCTTTTCTTCCCTGACCAAATGAAAATTTAAATACTGATTTTTCCCATGGAGAATATCTTAAGTGAATTCGAGGAGTAAAAAAATTTTTAAGTCTATTATGACTATCAAATCTAAATCCAAAAATTAAAGAAAAATCATCAAGATTATCATAACTATATTCTAAAAATCCACCATAAGATCTATCATTTCTTTTAAAATTAAACACTTCCACCTCCTCTATGTAATTATCATTTGAGAAACTTAAACCAAATTTTAATTTATTCATAGTATTTGTTATAATAGAATTATAAATTAGATTTATATAATTACTGTTATGATTCATATTATAATCTCTTAAACCAAAATAAGATTCTTGATCATGAATACTTTTCAAAACTTGTAAACCAAAACTTTTATATGGTGTATTGGGAAAAACATATCCGATTTTTAAGATGCTTTGAACTCTAAAAGTTGTTATTTCACTTCCCCACTCTTTATTATATTTATTAATAGATTTGGGATTGTAAAATTTACTGCCCAATATTTTATTATCTTTTAAAGCATGAATATTTAAAAAGCTAACCCATCCTTTTTCTTTATTCATATACTGCCATCGGTTTAATACGTTAATCTGACTTGTCAAAGGAGAATCTAGAAAATTATCAGAGTTTTTATCTATCCTTAAATTTCTATTATTGCCATGAATATAAAAACTAGAATAAATTTTATCACTTATTTTTTTTCTTAATTGAATGTTTAATTCGTTTCTTCCGTTCAAAGAAGAAAATAAATTAACAAACAATGGTAAATCATTAAATGGTTTTCTTAATTCAACATTAATGTGGCCAACCATACTTTGATAACCATTAACAACACTTCCCATTCCTTTTGTTATTTGAATACTTTCTATCCATGTTCCAGGAATAAATGTTAAACCGAATGCCTGAGATCCTCCTCTTATGTTGGGTAAATTTTCTTCAGAAAATAAAATATATGGACTATTAAGTCCTAACATACTTATTTCTTTATTCCCAGTTAATGCATCAGAGAAATTTACATCTACGTGTGGGTTTGTTTCGAAACTTTCAGAAATATTACAACAAGCTGCGTTAAGCAATTCATCAGAGG
The DNA here is from genome assembly GCA_902514625.1 of uncultured Bacteroidota bacterium. Lineage (GTDB taxonomy): Bacteria > Bacteroidota > Bacteroidia > Flavobacteriales > Flavobacteriaceae > TMED220. Next base: position 9,636 of record CABXRK010000007.1, on the reverse strand, counting down.
ATACATTAATTATATTTTTACTTTGTATATAAGACTTACTTATTGATTTTTCCTTTTTCAATAAAATTATCTCATCTAATTTATTAACCTCATCAACTTGAAGGCTATCCATTTGATTTTTAATTATTTGCTGAGAATAAATATTTAAAAATCCTAATAAAAATATTACAATTTGAAAAACTCTAACTAACATTACTTTAAATTGATGCAAATTTATAATAAAAATTTTTAATTAAATGTTGATTAAGAGTTAAAAACTTATGTCTATTCACAATTTGAAACATTTCAAATTTCATACTTTTGTTTATAGACATAATTCATTTTAATTAATTGATAATTTCACCCCAAAAAATGGAAAAAATTTCATCAGCATTGATTTCAGTTTACAATAAAGAAGGGCTTATCCCTATTCTTAGAGAACTTAAAAAACTCAACATTACTATTTTTTCAACTGGAGGAACTGAAAAATACATAAAAGATTTGGGTTATAATGTAACAGCAGTTGAAGACATAACTTCATACCCATCTATTCTTGGTGGAAGAGTAAAAACATTACACCCTAAAATTTTTGGAGGAATTTTAAATCGAAAAAAAAATAAGAATGACGAAACCGAATTAAAAAAATATCAAATTCCACAAATTGATCTTGTAATTGTTGATTTATATCCTTTCGAAAAAACTGTGATTTCTGGCGTTTCTGAACGAGAAATAATTGAAAAAATAGATATCGGCGGAATATCTTTAATAAGGGCTGCTGCAAAAAACTTTAAAGATGTTTTTTGTATTTCTGATAAAGGTGATTATTCTTCCTTATTAAAAATTTTAAGATCAGAAAAAGGATTTTCCTCAATTAAGGAAAGGAAATATTATGCTTCAAAAGCATTTAATATTTCTTCAAGCTATGATACAGATATTTATAATTATTTTCAGGATACCTCTAACAACCTTAGAATCAATCTAAAAGAATCTAAAACTTTAAGGTATGGAGAAAACCCTCATCAAAAAGGATACTTCTATGGTAAATTAGAAGACTTTATTAATCAAATTCATGGTAAAGAAATCTCATATAACAATTTACTTGATATAGATGCTGCTGTTAATTTAATTCTAGAATTCTCTAATGAAAAACCTTCATTTGCTATTTTAAAGCATAATAATGCATGTGGTTTTGCTACTAGAGATAATCTTAAAGATGCTTATTTAAATGCTTTAGCTGGCGATCCTGTTTCTGCATTTGGTGGAGTTTTAATTTGTAATAAAAAAATTGAATTTGATACAGCCAAAGAGATAGACTCTTTATTTTGCGAAGTATTAATTGCTCCATCTTTTTCAAATGATGCACTTAAAATTCTGAAAAGTAAAAAAAATAGAATTCTTCTAATTCAAAAAGAATATAATTTAAAAAAACAAAGCATAAGAACATGTCTAAATGGTCTATTATTTCAAGAAAAAGACTTAATAACAGATAATAAAAATATATTTAAATATGTTACTAAAATCAAACCTTCTAAAAAAGAAATTGAAGATATGATATTTGCTTCAAAACTATCAAAGCATACAAAATCTAACACAATAGTATTAGTAAAAAACAAACAACTTCTTGCTTCTGGCACTGGACAAACTTCAAGAGTTGATGCTTTAAAACACTCCATAGAAAAAGCATTAAATTTTAATTTTAAACTTAAAGGAGCTATTATGGCTAGTGATGCTTTTTTTCCATTCCCCGATTGCGTTGAAATTGCAAATCAAAATGGTATAAAATCAATTATCCAACCCGGGGGATCTATCAGAGATAATCTTTCAATAGAATATTGTAATAAAAATAAAATGTCAATGGTATTTACCGGAATTAGACATTTTAAGCATTAATTTAGTACTTTTGTCCTCTGGTAAATAACTTTAAGATTTAATTATGGGGTTTTTTGATTTCTTAACTGAAGAAATAGCTATTGATTTAGGAACTGCCAATACACTTATTATTCATAAAGATAAAGTTGTAGTTGATAGTCCTTCTATTGTCGCTATTGACAGAAATTCAAAAAAGGTCATTGCTATAGGACATGAAGCAAATTTAATGCAAGGTAAAACTCATGAAAATATTAAAACTATTCGTCCCCTTAAAGATGGAGTAATTGCTGATTTTAATGCTTCAGAACAAATGATAAGTCAACTTATTAAAAGTATCCCAACATTAAAAAAGAAATTGTTCACTCCTTCTCTCAGAATGGTAATATGTATACCTTCTGGAATTACGGAAGTTGAAATGAGAGCTGTTAGGGAATCTGCTGAAAGAGTTAATGGTAAAGAGGTTTATTTAATTCATGAACCAATGGCTGCAGCTATTGGTATTGGCATAGATATAAAACAACCCAAAGGAAACATGATAGTTGATATTGGAGGAGGAACTACTGAAATAGCTGTTATCGCTTTATCTGGAATCGTTAATGACAAATCTGTTAAAATAGCTGGTGATGTATTTACTAATGACATTGTATCATATATGAGAAGACAACATAATCTTTATGTTGGAGAGCGTACAGCTGAAAAAATAAAAATTACCATTGGGGCTGCATTAGAAGATCTAGATATGCCTCCTGATGAAATGTCGGTCCAAGGGAGAGATTTGTTATCTGGGAAACCTAAACAAGCTATAGTTTCTCATAAGCAAATTGCTAAAGCTTTGGATAAATCTATTTTAAGAATTGAAGATGCTATAATGGAATCACTTTCTCAAACTCCACCAGAATTAGCTGCTGATATTTATAATACTGGGATCTATTTAGCTGGAGGAGGTTCAATGTTAAGAGGATTAGATAAAAGATTATCTTTAAAAACTGATCTACCCGTTTATATTGCTGAAGATCCTTTACAGGCGGTAGTTAGAGGAACTGGCATAGCTCTTAAGAACCTTGATATATATAGGACAGTATTGAATAAATAAAATGATATATGCAGCGCATTATCAATACTTTAATTAGATTTAAAAACTTCCTTGTTTTTATTTTATTGTTTTTTCTATCAGTTTCTTTTTCGTATAATAGAAGTTTCTATCATAGAATTAAAATAGACAAAATTGGTGTTATATTTTCTGGACTATTATATACTCCCTATCATTCGCTATCGTCTTATCTAAATTTAATTCCAATAAATAAAAAATTAATTGATGAAAACAAAAATTTAAAATCAATTATTCTAAATAATTTAAATTCTAGTCAAGAATCTTCTAATGATCTTTTTAAAATAACTTCCGCAAATGTTATTAAAAATAGTTATATAAAAAGTAGAAATTTTATTATTCTAGATAAAGGAGAAAATGATGGCATAAAAAGAGATATGTCTGTGATTTCATTAGACGGAATAATTGGCATAATTAATGAAACTTCTAAAAATTACTCCAATGTCATATCAATATTAAATATTGATATGAAAATTAATGTGAAATTAAAAAAATCTAATGCCTTTGGATCTCTAGAATGGAAAAAATATGATCCAACAATAATGGAACTTTCTGATATTTCAACTGTAAATAATGTAAAAATTGGTGATACTATTGTAACTGGAGGTATGTCTTTTTATTTTCCACAAAATATTTTTATAGGAGTTGTAAAAAATTATAAAAAAATAGATGATACTGGTTTTTATTCAATACAAGTAAAACTAAATTCTAATATGACTAATCTGACTCATGCATATATCATAGAAAATATAAATCAACAAGAATTAAACAAATTAAATAATTCATACAAATAATGATTCAAGAAAATTTGGCCTTATCTCTTAGAATTTTTTTTCTAATAATACTTCAGATTGTTGTTTTCAATAACCTTAATTTTTTTGGCATTGCTAACCCTTGTTTCTATATGTTATATATTATTTTACATAGGTTTAACTATAAACAAATTAATTTCATGTTAACTTCCTTTTTTATTGGACTTATTCTTGATATACTAACTCAAACTGCTGGATCTTTCACATTATCAACTTTGATTATTAGTTTTATAAGGCCAGTAATAATAAATTTTTCATTTGGAATTCATTCTGATCAAATTTCTATTTTAAGTATGAACATTAGATTTAAAAATAAATTAACTTTTATTTTAATTATAGTTTTTATTCACCAATTTATTATGTCTTTTGTAGAATACTTTAATTTTCAAATGTTTTATACTATTCTAAAATACACGTTAATAAATACTATTTTTACTAGCATAATCCTAATTGGATCATTAAGTTTTTTTAATAAAAAATAATGAGAATATATTTTTTAAAAATACTATTAATTTCAACCTCAATAATTTTTATACTTCGACTTTTTTATATTCAAATTATAAATAAATCATACGAAACTCTTTCTCAAAACAATGCTGTAATTGAAATTTCTGATTATCCAGAAAGAGGACTTATTTATGACAGAAATAGTAAATTAATTGTTGCTAATAAAGCTTCATACGATTTAATGGTGATCCCTGAAAACATCAACTATTTTGATACAACTCTTCTGTGTAAATTAACGAAAACAAAGAAAAAAGAACTAATTATAAATTTGAATAAAGCAAAAAAATTTTCTAAAAGATTACCTTCTATTGCTATCAATCAAATTACTAAAGAAAACTATGCATCTCTTCAAGAACATTTGTGGAAGTTTGAAGGATTTTTCATACAAAAAAAATCAGTGAGAGACTACAAAATTTCATCAGGAGCAAATGTTTTAGGTTATATGAGTGAAGTTAATAATTCCGATTTAAGAAAAGACAGATACTATAAATTAGGAGAACTTATTGGGCGACAAGGTATAGAAAAATCATATGAAAATGAATTAAGAGGTGGTAAAGGGAAAAAAATTTTGCAAAAAGATCGTTTTAATAGAATCATTGGCTCTTATCAGGAAGGAAGATTTGATATTAAAAAGAAAAATTCAAAGAATATTACTCTTACAATTGATTCTGATTTGCAATCATACGGAGAGAAAATAATGAAAAATAAAAGAGGAGGAATAGTTGCTATTGAGCCCCAAACTGGAGAAATTTTAGCTTTGATATCCTCTCCATCATACAATCCTAATCTTTTAATAGGAAAAAAAAGATCAGTAAATTATAAAATATTAGCAAATGATAGCCTCTCTAAACCATTATTTGACAGAGGTCTTCAAGCTCAATATCCGCCAGGTTCACCATTTAAAACTCTTAACGCTTTAATTGGATTGCAAGAGAATGTCATCAATACTAAAACGGTTTTTTTATGCAATAAAGGCTATTCATATTCCAAAGGAGCATTTATGGAATGTCACTGTAAAAAAGGGACAAGAAATAATCTTTTAAAAGGTATTTATAATTCTTGTAATAGTTTTTTTGCTAAAACTTACACAAGAATTATAAAAAAATATAATACCCCAAGTGAAAGTTTAGATAATTGGAGAAAACACCTAGAAAGTTTTGGACTTGGAAATTATCTTGGTTATGACCTCCCAATAGGCAAAACAGGCTTTATTCCAGATTCCAAGTATTATAATAGATGGTATAAAGAAAATGGATGGAGTGCTCCAACAATAATTTCTAATGCTATTGGTCAAGGAGAAATTTTAACAACACCAATTCAACTGGCAAATATTACAGCTGCTATTGCCAATAGAGGGTTTTATTATACACCTCATTTTTTAAAATCTCCTGACTCTATTAAAAAAAATAAATTCTTCAAAAAAAATATAACTAGTATAGATTCTCTAAATTTTGAAATCATTATTGAAGGGATGCATCAGGTAATAGAAAAAGGTACAGCTAAAATAGCTAAAATTAAAAACATAGAAGTTTGTGGTAAAACTGGTACAGCCGAAAATTTTACAAAAGTAAATAATGTTAAAACTCAATTAACTGACCATTCCATTTTCATTGCTTTTGCTCCAAAAGTCAATCCAAAAATCGCAATAGCAGTTTTTATTGAAAATGGATATTGGGGAAGTAGATGGGCAGCACCAATTGCTAGCTTAGTTATTGAAAAATATATAAATTCAAAAATTGAAAGGAAATGGTTAGAGAAAAAAATAATGAATGGAAGTCTTCAAAATGAATATAAAAAACCTTACTCAGGTGAAAAATTTAACATAAATGAATAAAAAAATTTTTCTTTTTGATTGGGGTTCCTTTTTATTATATTTTTTATTAGTTGTATTTGGATTGGTAAATATATATTCAAGTACATATAATGAGAATTCTAGCTTATTTAATTTCTCAATTCCAATAGGGAAACAATTTATATTTCTTATAATAAGTATTTTTTCAGCAATTATAATTCTTTCTATAAATTCAAAATTTTTTGAGAGATTTTCAAGTTTAATTTATTTAATTTCAATTTTACTTTTAATTGGACTATTTATTTTTGGGACAAACCTTAAAGGTGCAACTTCTTGGTATATTTTTGGAGGAATAGGATTTCAACCTTCTGAATTTGCTAAAGTCGCAACAGCTCTTGCAATTGCAAAACTTTTAAGTGAAATACAAATAAATATTAAAAACATAAAATCACTATTTCAATTAGCAACAATTATAACAATTCCTACTTTATTAATTATTTTTCAACCTGATCCGGGATCAGCGATAATTTTTTCAGCATTTTTCTTTGTCCTTTATAGAGAAGGTCTAAACAATGTTTATTTAATTATTTTTTCTATGATAATAATTTTATTCATACTATCACTCTTAATTCCAGTTAATTTAATGATTATAATTCTTCTTACTATTTTTTTATCTCTTTATTCCATTTCAAAAAAATTGAATAAAAAAATTTCATTTACACCATATTTTATATCATTAGTTACTAGCTGTTTATATGTTATTTCTGTCGGATATATTTTTAATAATGTATTTAAACAAAGACATCGTGATAGATTTAACATTATTTTAGGTAAAGAATTTGACGATAAAGGAATTGGATATAACCTAAATCAATCGATTATAGCTATAGGATCAGGAAGTTGGACTGGCAAAGGGTTTCTTCAAGGGACTCAAACTAAAGGAGATTTTGTTCCAAGACAACACACAGATTACATTTTTAGTACAATTGGTGAAGAATGGGGATTTTTGGGATGTACTATTGTTATTTTTATTTATGTTTTACTTATTTATAGAATACTTAGTAGATCTGAAAAACTAAAAAATAAATTTTCAAGAATTTTTTCATATTCTTTTGCTAGTATTTTAACTCTTCACTTTATTATAAATATAGGAATGTCTTTAGGATTAATACCAACAATAGGTATTCCATTACCTTTTATAAGCTATGGCGGATCAAATCTTCTAGGATTTACTTGTATGATGTTTATATATCTAAATTTAGATGCAAATCGTTTAGATTAATTTTTTACATCTAATGTGTCTCTTAAACTATTCCCTAAAGTCATAAATGCAAATACTAAACTCATTATTGATAAACCCGGTACAATAGCTAAATAAGGCTTCCCTAATAAAATATATCTAAAATGATCTTTGATCATTCCTCCCCAACTTGGTACGGGGGGTTGAGCTCCAATTCCCAAAAAACTCAATCCGCTTTCTATTAAAATTGCACTAGCAAAATTTGCTGAACAAATAACTATTAAGGAAGGTACAATCATCGGTAAGATATGAAATAAAAGTATTCTTCTATTAGAAAATCCTAGACCCTTAGCAGCTTCTATATATGTTTTTTCTCTAATTGAAATTACTTGACCTCTAACCAATCGAGCAACTTCAACCCACATAGTTAACCCAACTGCAATAAATACCTGCCAAAAACCTTTTCCAAGAGCTAAAGAAATACCAATTACCATCAATAGAGAAGGGATAGACCAAACAACGTTAATAAGCCACATAATAAATGTATCCAACAATCCCCCATAATAACCTGCTAATAAACCTAAGAAAACTCCTAAAATTAAAGATATTAAAACTGCAATTATTCCTATAGATAAAGAAATCCTTGAACCAATTATAATTCTGCTTAACAGATCTCGCCCATATTTGTCAGTTCCAAGCCAAAAGGTTTTTGTCTTTATATATTTTTTTTCAATCTGTGAATTTGTTAAATTGTTATCGAATTTACTAATTGGAACTTTTTTAAAAAAATCTTTTTTTGAACCAAAAGGTTGATAATAAAGTTCATCTTCTATCCATATAATTTTCTCAATTGAAATTTGATCATCAACCTTTTGTTTACCCACTAACCATTGACTAAATTTTTCAGAATTTAAATTATTAGGGACATTGATTACTTTAACTTTAAATAAAGGCGGTCTTGAATGCAAAGACAAATCCATCATATTTGCATTAATGCTTTTATCTGGAGAAATAACATATGCTAAAATAGAAATTAAGGTTACTATTATGATATAAATTAAACTTATCAAACCTAATAAATTTCTATTAAATTTTTTAAAGTAATTTTTCTTCAAAACAATTCATCTTAATTCAGCAACTTGATTCTCTATAATATAATTTTTTGAAATATCTGATAAGATATTTACAGCTTCTCCTAAATGAATGTCTTTTTGTAAAATTTCTCTCCATCGATTTCTCTTTTCTTTAAAGTTTTCATCATTTTCTATTGATATTTTATCTTTTTTTATCCAATCAAAATCTAAATTAGATTTATAATCATCTAGCTGATTAAACTTTTTAGAAAAATTTACAGTTTCATCTCTTTCTTTTATAAATTGAGAATAATTTAAAGAATATTTAAACTGTTTTTGTTGTTCTCCAATCCAAAGGGCTTGTTCTTTAACTAGTTTTAAATATCTATTAGAAGAAATCCTCTCATTACTTTTTTCTTGTATTAAATTATAATCTAAAATTTCTGGTATTGGAGAAAAATTAGCTGAACTAATTTTATCCCAAGGGAGAGGATTCTCTTGATCTTTTTCTCCTATTTCAATAAAAGTGTATCTATCTGGAAAAATAATATCACTTTTAACTCCTTCTAGTTGTGTTGAACCTCCATTTATTCTATAAAACTTATCAGTTGTTACTTTTAAAGCGCCTAAATTACCATAAGAATTACTTGAAATAATTTTATTGAGATCAACTATATTCTGAACAGTTCCTTTTCCGTAAGTCTGTTTGCTTCCAATAATAACAGCTCTTTTATAATCTTGAAGAGCAGCAGCTAAAATTTCAGAAGCAGAAGCCGATAATTCATTAACTAATATAACTAAAGGCCCATCCCAAATAACGTTTGGATCAATATCTTCAAGAATTTGTTTTTTACCTCCGATGCTTTTAACCTGAACTACAGGACCTTTTTCTATAAAAAATCCTGTAATATCGACTACAGTTTGCAGTGATCCACCTCCATTATTCCTTAGATCAAGAATAAGTCCATTAATATTATCTTTTTTAAGTTCTTCTATTAAACTCTTAACATCTTTTGCTGCATTTCTTTCTTCATAACTTTTAAAATCTACATAAAATTTAGGAAGATTAATTAATCCATAGTTTTTTCCATTTTTATTAATTAATAAAGCTTTCGCATAAGATTCCTCTAACTCAACAACATCTCTAATAATTACGACATCTTCAACTGTTCCGTCTACATGTTTAACATTTAAAATTACCTCAGTGCCTTTTGGACCTTTTATTAACTTTACGACATCATCAATTCTCATACCTG
>CABXRK010000006.1 GCA_902514625.1 uncultured Bacteroidota bacterium | reverse complement strand
TTTTATAGAAAAAGAGCTGATGAAGACTCTTTTATCTTCATTATTCTTGGATTAGCCCTTTTTGTATACTCTCTTGATGCTTCTCTTAATTTTCCTATAGCTAGGCCACTTATGCAATCATCTTTTGTTATATTGATTGCTTTAATTTTATTTTTAATTGTTAAGCCTAAAAAAGAGGATTCTATTTTAAAGAATAAAATACTTTATAAGATTTTCTTTTCGATTAGTTTTTTGGTTATTCTTTTTTGTACAGTGATTCATTATATATCTTATAATTCCCTTACCAAACAAGGGAAATTGCTTTATGAGTTTAATAATAATAGTTTTAAAATGAGTGTAAGTGAAGTTGATCAAATTTCGGATACCTTTCCTAATCTTACTGAAACTGCTTTACCTATTAAAAGTATGAAAGCAAGATATTACTATTTAAACAATCTTAAAGAGAAAGCTCACCAGTATGCTTCTTTAGGAGCAAAAGATAATCCTTACATTTATTTTAGTGAAAACTTAAAAGGACAATTCTTTTTTCAGGAAGGAAAAATTGATAGTGCTTATGTTTTAAGTAAAGTAGCTTTTGATAATATTCCTAGAAATAAACCTCATCTTGATTTATACATGAGAACATTAATTAGTAAAAAAGATTTTAATGGAATTGATAGGGCCTTTGAAAGAGCTAAAGAAGTTTTTGGTAATGATCCAATTATATGGCAAATTTATTTACAGGCTTTAGCACAAACTAGAAGCATGGGTGATCCTTTTGCAATGGAAATGGCAGCTAAAGCTCATAATCTTTTCACTGGTAATGACAGCATATTTACTCTTTATAAAATACTTACTTATGGTCAATATAGAATGGCACAAGCAGAAAAAATAGCTAAAGAAGCCATTGAACTATACAATAAGAAAGAATTTCAAGTTGCTTTTGAAAAGTTTAAAGAGGCTAATGATTTGGATCCTTTAGATCCGGTATACCCTTTGAATGCGGGGTTATCCCTTTATGAAAGTAAACAATATGAGAAGGCAATTCATTTTTTTAATATAGCAATTCCTAGAAAATTTAAAGATCATTCTTTAAGGGCTATGCGTTATAAAGCTTTGTCTTTATATATATTAAACCGAAGACAAGAAGCATGTCTCATTTTTGATAAACTTAGGTTAAAAGGGAACAAAAGAATGCACATGCAAGAGTTCCAAAAATACTGCAAATAAAAATTATTTAAAATAAAGTACATAGTTTAAAAAATTTTAAGTACTTTTGTTACTAGATTTAATAAACTAATAGTGCTTAATAATTTGATTACATCAAAGACCCGCCTTCGTCTGTTGATAAAATTCTTTATCAGTCAGGCGAATCGCGGTTATTTGAATGGACTTGCCACAGAGTTTAATGAATCTACAAATTCTATCCGTAAAGAATTAAATCATTTGTCACAGGCTGGGTATCTAGAAAAATATAAGGATAATAATAAAGTAGCATATAAAGCAAATACGTCTCATCCTCTTTTTGATGTTTTGCAAAAAGTTGTTTTTAAACATTTAGGACTAGAACAAATAATAGAAAGAGTACTTGAGCGAATGGGTTCAGTAAAAAAAATTTTATTGATTGGTGATTATGCTAAAGGTCTAGACTCAGGAAATGTTGAAGTTATTTTAATTGGTGATCAATTAAATACAGAATATATTGAAGCTTTAGAAATAAAAGTACAAAGTTTAATAGACCGCAAGGTTACTTTTTATCTGGCTTCTAAGGAAAATCCAAATCAAAACAGTATTTTAATTTATGAAAATATCTAAAATTTGTTGTATTGGTGCTGGATATGTTGGAGGGCCTACAATGGCAGTAATAGCACTTAAATGTCCTAACATAAAAGTTTCTGTTGTAGATGTTAATCCTGAAAGGATAAACGCTTGGAATGATAAAAATTTAGATAATTTACCAATTTTTGAACCAGGTTTAAAAGAAATTATTTCTAAAACTAGAAATAAAAATTTATTTTTTTCTACAAAAATAGACGTTGCTATTAATGATTCACAGATCATTTTTATGGCTGTTAATACTCCAACAAAAACATATGGTGAGGGAAAGGGAATGGCTGCAGATTTAACTTTTGTTGAATCTTGTGCACGTCAAATTGCTAATGCTTCTAAATCTGATAAAATTGTTGTTGAAAAATCTACTTTACCTGTTAGAACAGCTGAAAAAATAAAAGAGGTACTTTCTGAAAATAACAAAAAAGTCAATTTTGAAGTAATTTCAAATCCTGAATTTCTAGCTGAAGGGACTGCAATTCAAGATCTTTTCAAATCTGATAGAGTTTTGATTGGAGGTGATTCAACAAAATCGGGAGAAAAAGCAGTTAACCTTTTAGTTGAAATTTATAAAAAATGGATACCAGAGGATAAAATCTTAAGAACTAATGTTTGGTCTTCTGAGTTATCTAAATTAGCTTCAAATGCGATGTTAGCGCAGAGAATTTCATCTATTAATAGTTTATCCGCATTATGTGAGAAGACTGGGGCTAATATTGAAGAGGTCTCTCTTGCTATTGGAATGGATACAAGAATAGGTTCGAAGTTTTTAAAAGCTTCAGTGGGATTTGGAGGATCTTGCTTTAAAAAAGATATATTAAATCTAGTGTATTTGTCTAGACATTATGGGTTAAATGAAGTTGGTGAATATTGGCTTCAGGTCCTAAAGATTAATGATTTTCAAAAAAAATATTTTGTTAAAAAAATAATTAATGGGCTTAATGGAACTGTAAATAAGAAAAAGATAAGCCTTTTAGGTTGGGCTTTTAAAAAAAACACTAATGATAGTAGAGAATCTCCTTCAATAGAAGTTTCAGATCAATTGATTGAAGAAGGGGCAGAGGTACATGTTTACGATCCAATGGTTTCAAGAGAAAGAATACTTTCAGACATGAAATTTCTTTGGGAATCAAAAGGAATGATTGAATCTAAAATTAATAAAAAGTTGAATCAATTAAAAATACATACGGAGCCTATAAATGCAATACTAGATTCTTATGCTGTTACTATTCTTACTGAGTGGGATGAATTTAAAACCTATGATTGGGAAGCTTTATCTGAAAAGATGATTAAACCAATTAGAATTTTTGATGGCCCCAATGTTTTAAAACGTAAAAATTTTTCTGTCCCTATATTTTTCACCGGTAATTAGATGTAGTAAATAAATTATTATGTTAAACTTAATAGTAAAAATAAGTTCTCTTTTAACCTATAGCGAAAAGAAGTCTTTAATAGTCCTTTCATTTTTTATAATAGTTGGGATGATTTTAGAAGTTTTTGGTTTAGGAATACTTGTTCCGTTATTAACTTTAATTTTGGACCCTGAATTTATTAATACTTTAGGAGAATACGGTTTTATACAAAATATTTTCGGTCAAATTTCTCATTATAAATTTATTGCTTTTTTTCTATTATTTGTTGTTATTATATATATTATAAAGACAATTTTTTTAATATTTATAACTTTCAAACAAAATTCTTTTATAACAAAATTTGCTGCAGATTTGACAATTAAGCTATACGATTTATATATTAATCAGCCATATTCTTTTCACTTAAATAGAAATTCTGCATCATTAATAAAAAACCTTCAAGTTGAAATTAATTTATTTAGAGTTTTTTGTATGTCTATTATCACTGGTGTGATTGAATTAGCTCTTTTAATCTCTATAATAGGGACATTAATATTCATAGAACCAATTGGAGCTATATTTGTTGGGTTTTTCTTTTTTGCTTTTTCTTTTCTGATTTTTCAGATTACAAAATCTAAATTAAAATCATGGGGGATAAAAAGAGAAAATTTAGATGAGAAAATACAGATTATTTTTTTTGAAGGAATAGGAGGAATTAAGGATTTAAAAATATTAGGAAGACAGGATTTTTATAAAAATTTATTATCAATCAATAGTTATTCAAAAGCAAGAATTATAACGAATCACCTTACTATTTCTAAAATGCCAAGATATTCTTTGGAATTAATTTCTGTTTTAGGTATTGCGATTTTTATCTCTATAATGTTATTTCAAGATAAAGAGGTTTCCGAAATAATTATAACCCTAGGAGTTTTTGTCGCTGCTACTTTTAGATTGATACCTTCATTTAATAAACTAATTGCTTCATTACAAAACATGAAGTATTATACATCTTCAATAGAATTAATTTTTAAAGAATTTAATAAATTTAAAAAAATAAAGGGATTAAATAAATCTAATAAGACTTATTCTTTTAATTCTAAAATAGAAATTAAAGATTTAAAATATAGTTATTCTAAGGAATCTAAAGAAGTTTTAAAAAATGTTAATTTAACTATTTCAAAAGGAGAGTTTATTGGAATTGTAGGTGCTTCGGGATCAGGTAAAAGTACTTTAGTTGATTTAATTATGGGTCTTTTAACTCCTTCCAAAGGGTCAATTAATATAGATGGAATTAATATTAATGCTAATCCTAGTTCTTGGCAAAGGTTAATAGGTTATGTCCCTCAAAGCATTTTCTTAATTGATGATTCAATAACGAATAACATAGCTTTGGGGATACCTCCAAATAAAATCAATAATAAAAAGATTGAAGATTCAGTAAATGATTCTCAGTTGAAAAAATATATTGATGGTTTAAAAAATGGTTTACAGACAAAGGTTGGTGAAAGAGGAATTCAAATATCTGGAGGTCAATTACAGAGAATAGGAATTGCTAGAGCACTTTATAACTCTCCAGAAATAATAATTCTAGATGAGTCAACTGCTTCATTAGACATTAAGACTGAATTAGAAGTTATGGAATCTATAAAAACTTTTAAGAGGAATAAAACAATTTTAATGATTTCTCATAGGATCTCATCTTTAAAGGATTGTGATCATATTTATGAAATTAAAAATGGTAAAATTTATAAATTCAAAAAAAATGCTTGATAACAAATCATTATTAATTACCGGTGGAACTGGCTCCCTTGGTAAAGCTTTAGTTGAAAAAATTTTTAAAGATTTCCCTAATATAGAAAGATTGATTATCTATTCAAGAGACGAACAAAAGCAATATCGTATGGCGCAGGAATTTTCAGAACAAAAATTTCCTGCAATCAGATATTTTATTGGCGATGTCAGAGACAAAGAAAGATTATCAAGGGCTTTAAAAGGAGTTGATTATGTTATTCATACTGCAGCAATAAAACATGTTCATATTTCAGAATATAACCCAGATGAGTGTATAAAAACCAATATCGGAGGTGCTGAAAATCTTGTTTCTGCTTGTCTTGAATCTGATGTTTCCGGTGTTGTTTCACTTTCTACTGATAAAGCATGTGCTCCAATTAATTTATATGGAGCAACTAAATTGACTTCGGATAAACTTTTCATCGCTGCTAATAATTTTAAAGGAAAGAGTTCAATCAATTTTTCAGTTGTAAGGTATGGGAATGTAATGGGATCTAATGGATCAGTTATCCCTTTTTTTATTAAAAAAAAATCAGAAGGAAAATTACCAATTACAAATACTGAAATGACCAGATTTAATATAGTTCTTGATGAAGCTGTTAATATGGTATTATATGCTTTAAAAAATGCTTTAGGAGGAGAAATATTTATTCCAAAAATACCTTCCTACAATATTGAAGATTTAGCAAAAGCTATTTGCCCTAAGTGTGAAAAAAAAGTTGTAGGGATAAGACCAGGTGAAAAAATTCATGAAGAAATGATCTCTGCTTCTGATTCTCATACAACATATGATATTGGTAAATTCTATGTTATTTTACCTCAAAACCCTACCTGGAATTTAGATCTTTTTTTAAAAAAATTTAATGCAAAAAAAGTCGATTCAGATTTTACATATAATTCAAAATCAAATCCTGAGAGACTGAATATTAATCAAATAAGAATATTAATTAAAAAACATGTTAACACTAATTTTTCTTTAAGTTTATGAAAAAAATTAATTATTCAAAACAAAGTATTTCGGAACAAGATATTCAATCAGTCGTTGAAGTTCTTAAGGATGATTTTTTAACTCAAGGGCCTAAAGTTCTCAATTTTGAAAAAAAATTTGCTAATTATGTTGAATCCAAATATGCTGTATCTGTTTCTAATGGAACAGCGGCACTTCATCTATCAGCTATTGCTTTAGGAGTAAATCACAAAAGCAAAGTAATAACTTCTCCTATTACTTTTGTAGCCTCTGCAAATTGTATCCATTATTGTGGTGGTAAAATAGAATTTTGTGATATAGATCCGGAAACACTATGTTTAGATGTACAATTGGTAAAAAATAAATTAGAATCTTCTCCTAAAGGGACTTATCAAGGAATTATTCCAATTGATTATGCAGGATATCCTGTTGATCTTGAGGCTTTTAGGGAGCTTGCTAATGAACATGATCTTTGGATTATAGAAGATTCATGTCATGCTCCAGGTGGATTTTTTATTGATAGTAAGAGGGAAGAACAAAAATGTGGTAATGGAAATTTTGCAGATGTTGGGATTTTTTCTTTCCATCCAGTAAAGCACATAGCATGTGGTGAAGGAGGTATGATAACGACAAATAATGAAAAAATTTATAATAAACTTTTAAAGCTTAGATCACATGGTATAAATAAAAATATAGATCAAAAGTTAAAAAAAGAAAAGGGATGGTACTATGAGATAGAAACTTTGGGATACAATTATAGAATGGCTGATATTTTATGTGCTTTAGGGATTTCTCAGTTAGATATAGCCTTTGAAAATATTAAAAAAAGAAGATTAATTGCAAGTCGTTATATAAATGCTTTTAAAAATACTTTGATAAAAGTGCCTTTTGCTAATAATCAAAAAGGGCATGCTTATCATTTATTTGTTATTAAAATTCATAATCGTTTAGAATTATATAATTATCTAAAAGAAAACAATATATTTTGCCAAGTTCATTATATACCACTTCATATTTCAAATTATTATAAAGAAAAATATGGACAACAAAGTTTTCCTATTGCTGAAGATTATTATAATAAATGCTTGAGCTTACCAATGTATCCAGATCTAAAAGTTAAAGAACAAGAATATGTTATTAATAAAATAATTTCTTTTTATGAATAGTATAGCAATTATACCAGCAAGGGGAGGAAGTAAAAGAATTCCTAGAAAAAGTATAAAAAGTTTTTTAGGAAAGCCTATAATAGCATATTCGATAAATGCAGTTTTAAAATCAAAATTATTTGATGAAATAATCGTTTCAACTGATGATCTTGAAATAGCTGAAATTTCAAAAAAATATGGAGCAAAAGTACCATTTTTCCGTTCAAAGAAAAATTCTGATGATTTTGCTACAACTTATGATGTACTTAATGAAGTGTTAAGTATATATAAAGAAAAGAACAAGATTTATGAATATGGATGTTGTATATATCCAGCAGCACCATTAGTTTCTAAAAAATTATTAAAAAGTGGATATGAGAAAATTATAGAAGAGAATTGGGATACGGTTTTCCCAGTAGTAGAGTTCTCTCATCCAGTTGAAAGAGCTTTACATTTTGATTATAACAAGAAATTAAATTTTGTAGCTCCAAAAAATAGTGTGAAAAGGACTCAAGATTTAAAAAAATCTTATCATGATAGTGGACAATTTTACTGGTTTAATATTAAAAAGCTTTTAAAAAATAAGAGTTTAATTTCAAATAATACCTCTGGATTTGTCGTTTCACAAAATGAGATACAAGACATAGATAATCTTGAAGACTGGAAATTAGCAGAGTTAAAATATAAATTAAAAATAAAATGAGTTATTCAACAGAACAAGAATCATTTTGGGCAGGAAACTTTGGAAATGATTATATAGATAGAAATAAAGGGAAAAATTTATTAGCTTCAAATTTAAATTTTTTTTCAATGGCTTTAAAGCAAGCTAATAAATTAAAATCTTGTATTGAGTTTGGAGCAAATATAGGAATGAATTTAAAGGCCCTTAAGTTGCTTTATCCTGAAATAATGCAAAAGGGAATTGAGATAAATTTTAAAGCAAGTGAAAATCTTTCTAAGCTAATAGGGAAAGAAAATACTTTTAATAAGTCAATTTTTGATTTTAATATACAAGAAACTTTTAATTTGGTTTTAGCTAAAGGAGTTTTAATTCATATTAATCCTGAAAAATTAGAGATTGTTTATAAAAAACTTTATGAGATGAGTAATAGATATATTTTAATTGCTGAGTATTATAATCCTACTCCTATTGCTATTAAATATAGAGGGCATAAGGATAGATTATTTAAGAGGGATTTTGCAGGAGATATAATGGATATTTACCCTGATATTTCTTTGTTAGATTATGGATTTAGTTATCATAGGGATAAAAGTTTCCCTCAAGATGATATTAATTGGTTTTTACTTAAAAAAGATAATTCATGAAATTAGAACATTGTATTAATTGTGTGTTTCCTAACACTAAACCTGATTTATCTTTTAATGATGAAGGTTTATGTAGTGCATGTCAATCAGCTTTTAAAAAAGATGATGGGATTGATTGGAATAAAAGAAAAAAAGAGTTTTTCGAAATAGTTGAGCATTATAAAAAAGATGGTATAGGATATGACTGTTTAATACCAGTAAGTGGAGGTAAAGATAGTACATATCAGGCTTATTTTATGAAAGAGATATGCGGCATGAATCCTCTTTGTGTTTGTTTTGAAACAACATATGCAACTAAACTTGGTAATCAAAATTTGGATAATATAACTCGATTAGGAATTGATTTAATACATTTTAAAAAGAACCATAAAGTATATAAAACAATGGTAATTGAATCATTTAAAAGAATTGGAGATGAAATGTGGCCAAATCATATTGGTATTTTCACAATTCCTGTTATGATGGCTGTAAAAATGAATATTCCGTTGATTATATGGGGAGAAAATTCACAAATGGAATATGGTGGTCCTGATTTACGATCTGTTCAAAGTAGGGTGCTTGATCGAAAATGGTTAGAAGAATTTGGCGGATTACTTGGAAATAGAATTATTGATATGATTGGAGTTGATGGAATAACAGAAAAAGAGTTAACTCCTTATTTTTATCCAAGTGACGAAGAAATAAATAAAATAGGAGTAACTGGAGTATTTTTGGGTTCATACTTTTTTTGGGATGCTAGAAAGCAATTAGAAATTGTAAAAAAAAATGGATTTAAAGTAAAAGAAGATGGTCCATTAGAAGGCACTTATACAAATTATGAAAATTTAGATGAGCGTTTAGTAGGTCTTCATGACTATCTGAAATATGTTAAATATGGATTTGGCAGGGCTACTGATCATGTATGTATTGATATAAGAAATAAGAGAATGACAAGGAAGGAAGGTATAGAAAAAGTACTCAAATTTGATGGTAAATATCCGCATTTTGGAGTGAAATCGTTTATAGAATATTCTGGAATGAAAAAAAATGAAATTGACAAAATAATAGATTCTTTTACAAATCCGATTTTATTTCAGCAAGATGAAAACGGAAGTTTTAAGAGAGATAAAGAATTTAATTTAATTCCAAATTTTAAAATTGAATAATGGTTGCAATAATTGATTATGGTCTTGGAAATTTAGCATCTGTACAAAAATCTTTAAATTTTTTAGGAATAAAAAATTTAATTACTCATGATAAAGTTCAAATAAAAAATTCAAGCAGTATATTATTACCAGGAGTAGGTTCTTTTTTTCAGGGGATGAAAAATTTAAAAGAAAGAAATTTAGTTAATATTCTAACTGAAGAGGTAATAGTTAGAAAAAAAAAATTTCTTGGAATTTGTTTAGGTATGCAATTGATTTTTGAGAGAGGAGATGAACCATTTCCAACAAAAGGGTTAGGATGGATTAAAGGAGAAGTAAAGAAAATAGAACCCAAAGGATTAATAATACCTCATTTAGGATGGAATAATATAACATATAATTTAGAAAAAGGTTTTAAAGATTCACTTGAAAACAATTTTTATTTTATTCATAGTTATCATGCTAAACCTAAAGACTTTAGTTGTGTAAATAGCTATTTTGATTATGGAGGGCCTCTAGTTGGATCAATTAAGAAGGATAATATTTTTGCAACACAGTTTCATCCTGAAAAAAGTCAAAACTCTGGATTAATATTATTAAAAAAATATTTTAAAGGAAATGCTTAAAATAAGAATTATACCGATATTGACTTTTAATGGATTAAGTTTAGTTAAAACTAAAAACTTTAATTCTACTAGAATATTAGGTAATCCTATACAATCAGCTAGAGTTTATAATTCAAGAGATGTAGATGAATTAGTTTTTATTGATATTACTGCTTCAAGAGAAAACAGAAAAATTAATTTAAATCTTGTCAAAAAAGTTATAGATGAATGTTTTATGCCTGTAACTATTGGAGGTGGGGTCTCTTCTTTTGATGATATTTCAAACTTATTAAAAATTGGAGCTGATAAGGTTTTAATTAAAACTAAGGCATTAGATGATAAAAAATTCATTAAAAGAGCTGTTGAATATTTTGGAAGTCAATGTATTTCTATTTCAATTGATGCTATTAAGGATAATGAAAATTATATTATTAAAGATTATAGAAAAAACAATAAAATAGTTAATGAGTTTATTAAAGAAATGAATGAATGTGAGGTAGGGGAATATGTTATTAATTCAGTTGATAAAGATGGATGTATGAGTGGGTTTGATATTGAATTATATGAACAATGTAAAAAATTAACACAAAAACCAATTATTGCAGTTGGAGGAGCTGGGGTTCCAGAAGATTTTATAAAATTAATTAATTCAAAATTTTATGGAGCACTTGGAGCATCTAGTATTTTTCATTTCACCCAATTTACTCCATACGATGTAAAGACCTCTATGAAGGAAAATAATATTTCAGTAAGAGTATGATTGATAAAGAATACAAATCGTTAAGTAAGCAAAAATATATTATTGAGGAATTCAGTATTTCTCCAATAAGAGATAAGGATAAATATACAATTTTGAGATGGCGAAATGAGCAATTATATCATTTAAGACAATCAAAAAAAATTTCTAAAAAAGAACAAGAAGAATATTTTAAACATAAAATTAGACCATTATTTAATAAAAAATTTCCTGAACAAATTTTATTTTCTTTTTTTAAAGACAATCTTTTCAAGGGATATGGGGGACTAGTTCATATTGATTGGAAAAATAAAAATGCTGAGATTTCTTTTCTGATAAATACTAATGAAGAAGCGATATATTTTAATACTTATTGGTCCAAATTTTTATTTATGATAGAAGAAGTTTCGTTTAAAGTTTTAGGTTTAAGTAAAATTTATATTTATTCATATAATTTAAGACCTAAATTATATGAAGTTTTATTTAAAAATAAATTTATTGAAGAGGCTAGGCTGGTTAAACATTATAATTATAAAGGTAAGCCTATTGATATTCTAATTCATTCTAAATTTTTATAATGAAACCATTAAAGATCCAAATCCTTATTGACAACATAAATTCTTGGATTATTCCTTATGCTAAAGAATTTATTAAAAAAAATAAATTAAATGGACATTCATGTAAATTAGTTCATAATCATCAAAAAGTTTTAAAAGGAGACATTTTAATTTTATTATCCTGTGAAAAGCTTTTTAATAAATTACAATTAAATAAATTTAATTTGATAGTTCATGAAAGCGACTTGCCTAGAGGGAAAGGCTGGTCTCCAATTACTTATCAAGTTTTAGAAGGTATAAATAGAATTCCTATAACTTTATTTGAAGCTTCAAAAAAGTTTGATGGTGGATCTTATTACTATAAAGATTTCATTCAATTAAGCGGGAATGAATTAATAGATGAGATTAGAAAAAAACAAGCAGAAAAATCATTTTATCTTTTAGGAAAGTTTATAAATAATTACGAAAAAGTGAATGCTGTGCCTCAAATTGGAAAAAGTTCTTTTTATAAAAGAAGAATTACTGAGGATAGTGTTTTGGATATAAATAAAACAATTATTGAAAATTTTAATCTTTTAAGGGTTGTTGATAATGAAAGATATCCTGCTTTTTTTGAATATAAAGGGTTAAAATATATATTAAAAATATTTAAAAGTACAGATGAAAAATAGAGCAATAAATTCTGAATCATTAAAAAGTCGTATAAATGAAAATGAAAAAAATCAAAAAGTAAATATTAATAAATGGGCATTTAATATCATACCTAAAAAAAACATTAATCTTAAGATTTTGGAATTATGTTCAGGTATAGGAAGGCAGTCAGAATATTTAAGTAAACACTTTAAAAATAGTGATTTTGATTTCCTTGACTTATCCCTAGACTCTCTAAAAATAGTTGAAAATTCCTCATTTTTTAATCCTGGTAGGATGAATATTATTAATGAAGACATGGATTCTTATGTTAATAGTACTGAAAAAAAATATGATATTGTTTTTGTTTCATATGGTTTATATTACTCGAATAATATTAAAATGCTTTTAAAAAGCATATATCAAATATTAAACAATGAGGGAATATTTATAGTAATGGGACCACATGGAGATAATAATTATCAGATTTTTGAAATGGTAGAATCAACAGGATTAATAATAGAAGATAAAATTAAATATACATGTTCTAAATTTATGTATGATGATGTTTTAAATTTTGCTCTTAAAGAATTTGATGAATTGAATATTTATAAAGTAAAAAATATTATAAAATGGATGAATAGTTCCGAATTTTATAATTATTGGGAAAATTCTACTTTTTTCGATCAAAATTTTAAATCTAAATTAATTGAAAAAATAGATACTTTTTTTGAAGTTAATAGACACTTTATAAATACTAAAAAAATAATGCTAATGATAGCCAAAAAAAAATAAAATGGAATTTAATAATGATAGAATATTGTTAATTGTAGCCCACCCAGATGATGAAGTTTTAGGTCTTGGAGCTACAATGAACTACCTAAAAACAAATACAAAATCAACTATTAGAGTTGTTATATTATCAAAAGGCATCAAATCAAGATATGAAGATTTAGATCAGAAAAAAATTTCTAAAGAAATAGAAATTCATATGAATTGTATAAAAGAATCGAAAAAAATTATTGGATATGATGAACTTAGTTTATACGATTTGCCAGATAATAAATTTGATACTATAGCTAGACTTGAAGTTGTTAGGTTAATTGAAAAAGAAATTAAAATTTTTAAACCCGATATTATTTTTACCCATCATGGTGGAGATCTTAATATTGATCATCAGATAATTTTTGAAAGTGTTATTACTGCGACAAGACCCATTAATGAAAATTGCAAGAATTTAAAATGTATTTTTTCATTTGAAACACCATCAAGCACAGAATGGCAATCATCTAATGATCCAAGAAAGTTTAGTCCAAATTTCTTTTTCCCTTTTAAAATTGAAAATCTAAACTCTAAGATTAAAGCTATGAATTCTTATTCAATTGAGAAGAGAATTTTTCCTCATCCAAGATCAAAGAAAGCTCTTAAAAATATAGCTATGAATAATGGCTTAAATGTTAATAAAAAATATGCTGAAGCTTTTATGTTAATTAAAGGAATATATAGAAATGATTGATTTAAATGAATTAACGAAAAAAGTATTTATTGTAGCAGAACTTTCAGCAAATCACAATGGTTCAAAAAAAGTTGCAATTGAAACTATTAAAGCTGCAAAGATTGCTGGAGCAGACGCAATTAAACTCCAGACATATACTGCAGATACTATTACGATCAAATCAAAAAAGAAAGATTTTATAATTAATTCAGGATCAATTTGGGATGGGGATTATTATTACAATTTATATAAAAATGCTCATACACCATGGGATTGGCATAAAGAATTGTTTAATGTTGCTAGAGAGGAAGGTTTAATATGTTTTTCTTCTCCTTTTGATTTTACTGCAGTTGACTTTTTAGAAGAATTAGATAATCCAATTTATAAAATTGCATCTTTTGAGATTACAGATATTCCACTTATAAAATACATATCTTCAAAAGGAAAGCCAATAATAATATCAACAGGCATTGCTAATATTGATGATATTAACCTTGCAATTAAAACTATTAGAAGCCAAGGGGATTGTGATATAGCTGTTTTAAAATGTACTTCAAGTTACCCTGCACCAATAAATGAAGCTAATTTGTTAATGATTAATGATATTAAAAAAAGATTTAATGTTATTCCGGGTTTGTCAGATCATACATTGGGAATTGTCTCTCCTATTGTAGCAACATGTATGGGAGCTAAAATTATTGAAAAACATTTTATATTGGATAAATCATTAGGAGGACCAGATGCTAGTTTTTCATTAGACAGGAAACAATTTAAAAATATGGTTCAAGCGATAAGAGATGCTGAAAAATCTATTGGAGCTATTGATTATACTTTGACTGAAAATCAATTAAAAGGGAAAGACTTTAGCAGATCACTATATGTTATTAAAGATATAAAGAAAGGAGAGGTTTTAACTGATAAAAATATCAAATCTATTAGACCAGGATTTGGCCTTCATCCGAAATATTATGAAGAAGTAATAGGTAAAAAAGTAAATAAGAATTTGGAAAGAGGAATGCCATTAAAAATCAACTTTATAGAATTTAAATAATGAATTTATTTGAAGAATTTTCTTATAATCCATTTGAAAAAAAGAAGTTTTACATAGATGATTTTATTTCAAGTAGAGAATATGAAACTTTATATAAAGATTTCAAGAAAGCTATAGACTTGATTAACAACAAAATTGATTTAGTTCTGTTTAAGGATAAATTTCACTATCCATCAAATAAATTCATTATTATTGAACCACATATAATAACATTTAATCTATTTATTAAATCTTTAATTCTTCAAAAAATAATAGAAAAAAACAAAATAATTGAAATAGAAGTTTTTGATGAAGAATTGGAAAAAAACTTGTTTTTTCATGGTGAATTAAGGTCATATAGATTTTTAAATCAATATGCTTTAATTGCAAAAAAAATTGGATCTCCTTTTAAAATAATTTATAAAGGTAAATCAAAAATAAAATATAAAAATGATCCTAGCACAAAAAATAAGTTACTTAATTTATTGAATTTTAATTATAAAGTTTTGATTTATGAATTGAGAAAAAGATTTTTCAGAGATAATAACAAAAAAAAGATTTTAAAAATAGGTCAAAATTATCTAACAAGAGAAATAGAATTTGAATTATATAAATCAGGAATTGGGCTAATAGATAAAAAAATGGAGTTAAATGATTTTTTTAATGACATAAGAATTGATCACAAAAAATATGATTTTTATGATTTAGTTTATAAAATTGTCTTGTCTGAAACATCTAAATTGAGTAAAAAGTATTTTTTTAATAATAAAATTCTTAATGCTTTCATTGAATTATTAGCTGAAATTATAAATTACAATACTATTAATTTAATCTCAAAGAAAGAATTTATGAGATCAAAATTAAAGGAGTATAAAGAAGAATTAAATTTTAATATTTGCCTTTCTAATGGTCTTTTTGGAGTTTTTGGAAAATCTGTTTATGATGCATTACATTATAACGGTATAAGGGTTTTTTCAGCTGAACATGGCTTAACAGTTGGGAATAGTAAAGATTCAATTCAATATTTTTATGCAAATGAGTCACTTACTTCAAATTATTTATTTTGTTATTCAAATGCTTCTAAAAGTAGTCATCTGAAAAATAAAAATTCGAATTTAAAAATTGAGGTAACTGGGGCTCCAAGTTTCCCAAAATTTTCAAGGTATAAGCGACTAAAGAGTTTTTTAATTAAAAAAAGATTAAAATTAAGAGGAGTCGCAGTATTTTATATTTCTCATAATATAGAATTTAATACTGAGAAATATTTTCCATTTACTAAGTCAAATTCCGAAATTTTTAATGATGAATTAGCTATTTTATCTACACTTGGAGGTATTAATAAAAATGTAATATACAAACCGTATCCAACTAAACAGTTTTTATTTGATAGATCTAGTTATTTGCAAAATCATTTAAAGAAATATAAAAATATAATTTCTTTTAAAGGGGAGGAAGATTTTAGATATGTTCGTGATGCTGCTGATATAATTATAACTCAATCATCTGAAAGTACACTTGAGTGGTGTATAGGGTTAGATGTGCCTTTAGTTTTTCTTGATTCAGACAGGTATGAACCATTAGAAAACGAAAGAGTAAAAAAGGTTTTTAAAAAATCTTTTTTTGTTTTTAATTATGATAAATTAGGATGGGAGAAAGATCTTATTAAATTCCTTAATTTACCGTATTCTGTTATATCAGAATTATGGAAAAAAAAGGCAAAGTACAGAAATAAATATGATGAATATCATTTTCTATCTAGAAGAAAAAAAGCTGGAAAAATTGGTGCTAATTACATTTTAAAATCAATTTAATCATTTATGAATGAGAAAATAATTTTTAATAAAAAATATATTTTTGAAAATAAAATAGAACTTTATTTCGATTTTATAAATAGAGGTAGAATTTTTAAATCTTCCAAAGGAACAATTTTTATTATTGGGGATCCTATAATTGATAATAAGATTGATTTCGAATTTATTTTAAAAAAAATAAATTCTAAAGAATTAGATAAATCGTCAATTAAAAAAATAAATGGAGAATTTTTAATTATTATAGTAAATGCTAATTTATCAATTAAAATAATAAACGATAGATTTTCTTCTATTCCTTTATTTTATTCTATTTCTAGAAACAGATTTAGAGCTTCAATTAATTTTTTAACTCTTTTTAAAACAATAGAAAATAAAAATCTTAATCATAATAAATTTATGGAGTTTTTATATTTTCAAAGAATTCATGGTGAAGACACTTATGAAAAATCTATTAAATCAATGAATTCAGCTTCAATAATAGAGTATAATATAAATCATTTTAAATCAATTAAATATTGGCATCAAGATTATAAAAAAGATTATTCAATAACTTTAAAAGATTATGCTGAAAAGTTATCTCAATTAATAAAAAAATCGATTAGAATTAAAACTTCTGATATAGAATTAAATGAAGATTTCGGAATGTTTTTAAGTGGAGGAATGGATAGTAGAACCGTAATTGGAAGTTTTGAGAATAAAAAACCTATTGCTTTTACACTAGGTTTTTCTGAGAAAGGTGAATACAGAGTTTCGAAAAAAATTACAAAAATAAATTTAAATAAGCATAATTTTATCAAATTAGAGAATAATCATTTTATTAAAAATTTTGAAAAATTAATTCATTTATGTTCAGGATTATATCGATTTGATCACGGATTATTTAGTGGCATAAAAGATCAATTATCCAAACATGTAAAAATCGTTATAAATAGCACAGCACTTGATTATTGGTTTCAGGGGTATTATATTCCTAAAACAAATTATAAGTTAATTCATAAACCGACATATTTCAATAAAATTAGAAAGCAAGAGGGTTATTTTCAAGATGATTATTTTAATAACATACCTTTTAAATATAAAAATATAAATCCTTTAGATTTTATTGAGTCAAATAGTAAAAAAGATGAAGTAACTTCTTTCATCAAGAACGAAGTAAAGAAAATTTATGATTATGGAATGAATAATGGATGTAACAATTTCTATGATTCTTGGGATTTTATTTTAAATGATAATATTTCAAGGCATTTTTCTTATTCAAATAATTTAAGCATGCACGATTCTTGTGAACCTAGAACTATAGCATTTGAGAATGAAATTTTTGATTTGTTTTTAAAAATTCCAATTGAATATAGATTTGGAGCTGCTGTTTCTAAGGAAACTTTGAAAATCGTTAATTATAAATTTGCTAAAATTATAAGTGCAAATCACGGCATGAAGATTACAGCATCACCGTTAGAAATGACAATGAGTACAATTTTCAAAAAACTAGCCAGTAAGTTTTCTAATTCAAAAAAATTTAAGCATCCAACTGCTAGTGATAGAACTTGGCCAGATCCTTTTCAATATTTAATAAATAATAAATTCATGGTAGAAAAGGCACTTGATTTAAAATCTTCTGAATTCATAAAATTAGCTATGCCTTACTTTAATATTGATAAATTAAATAATGAAATAGATGGTTGGCTTTCTGGAGACAAATCAGGAGTTGATTTTATTTATAGATTAATTACAATTAATGAATTTTTAAAACAGGGATATAAATAATGTGTGGGATATTTGGATTTTACTTATCTAGGAGGTTAAAGGATTTTGATATTCAAAATGGAATTAAAGGACTTAAACAATTAAGTCATAGAGGACCAGATGATTCTGGATATTGGTTTGACAAGGAAAATGGAGTTTTTATTGGACATAATAGACTTTCTATAATTGATATTTCAAAAACAAATAGTCAACCAATGATAGATGGAGATACAGTTATATCATATAATGGAGAAATTTATAATTTTTTAGATATAAAAAGAAAATTTAGACATGAAATCACTTCATATAGAACAACTGGGGATACGGAAGTTCTCTTAAAACTTTGGAAATTAAAAAAAATAAAAACTTTTGATGAACTTGATGGAATGTTTGCTTTTGCTATTTATGAAAAAAAAACACTTTCTTTAGCAGTTGATTTTTTTGGTGAAAAACCACTCTATTACTTTAAAGTAAATGATGGGATTTATTTCTCTTCTGAACCACTCCCAATTATTAATTTATTTAATCCTGATTTTGAAAATAATTTGAGATCAAAAATGGAATTTAAAATTTTTGGTTATATAAATCATCCTAAGACAGGTTATGAAAATTTATATAAACTTGGACCCGGATCAATTTTAATTGCCTCAAAAAAAAATAATAAAATTGAACTTTCAAAAAAGAAATATTGGAATCCTCCAAAAAGAATTTTTAAAAAAGGAAATATTAGACGTATAAATAAAAATGAAATAAAATCTATTAAGGAAATTTTAATTGAATCTTTAAACAATCGAATGTTATCAGATGTTCCTCTTGGTTTATTCATGTCATCTGGGATTGATTCTGTATTAATGGGATGTTTAATTAAAAAAGAACTTAATAAAGATATTCATGCTTATACAGTAAAGTTTGATAAAAAAATTGTTCATGATGAGTCATTTCTAGCTAAAGAAATTGCTGCCGAAATTGGAATAGATCATGAGATTCTTGAAACTTCTCAAAGTCAAGATTATAATATTTTTAAAATGAAAGAACTATATTCAAATGAAGTTAATGATAATCCAACTATTTTTTCTTTTTATGAAATGTCACTTTTAGCAAAAAAATCAATTAAAGTAGCTTTAAGTGGATTAGGAGGAGATGAAATTTTTTTGGGATACAATAGGTATGATTTTTATTATAAGTATATGAAATGGGTTCAAATTTTAAGAAAATTCAAAGGACTAATTAAAATATTAAACAATTTAACTTTTAATAAATATTCGAAAATTAATTCACTTTATAATAATCTTTTGAAAGTATCAAAGGAGTCTATTTATGTAAATTATAAAAATTTGAATCAACTTCAAGGAATGAATTATGAATTAATTGATGAAATTTCAAATGCTTTTTTTTCTGGAGATTTAAATTATTTTCTAGAAGAAGTTTCAAAATATGATTTAAATTATACCATGCCGAATTCATATATTCCTGCAATGGAATTGGGGAGTATGAAAGCTAGTATTGAAATAAGATCGCCTTTTTTAAATAAAAAATTGTATAAATATGTTGTTGAAAATATAGATCAAAGAAGTTTAATGCATTTTGGAGCTAAATTCATTTTAAAGACAATTCTTAAGGAATATCTAGCAAGCAAGTTTATAGATCAACCTAAAAGGGGTTTTATTTTCCCAATAAAGAATCTTGTAGGAGATGATTTTATTAATTCTAATCAAGCTAAAATTCTTTTAAGAGAGAAGTTACTTAATTCTTATATAAAATGAAAATACTAGTAGTTAGTAGCAAGTATGACCCAGAATATTCTGGATCAGGATTTAGAGCCCATAAAACTTATAAGCGTTTTGAAGAAAAATTTGGAATTGAATTTGATGTAATTACAAATTCAAAAATTTTTACTGGCAACAAGAAATATTATTTTAATAATGTTAATATATATAGGATTTCTGCACCTATTAAAAATTTTAATAAAAATATAATTTTAAGATATTTTTCGGTAGTATTCAATTTTATTTGGCAGGTATATTTTTCATGGAATTTTATAAAAAAAAATCATTATAAATATGATTTGGTTCATACGTTTGGGAATACATTTACAATTGGATTTATATCATGGTATTTTTCAAAAAAAAATAAGCCTATAATTAGAGAGCTATGTAATGAAATGATCAATCCCTTGTATCCGATTCAATTTCAAAATACCTTTAAAAAAATTTTTCTTAAACCAAACACATTAATTATAGCTATTTCAAAAAAATTAGAAATAATTACTAGTTCATATGGAATAAAAAATATATGGTTGAGACCAAATCCAATCAGAGAAGACAAATTTAAAATAGATTATGCTTCTAAATATTTTCTCAGAAAAAAGTATACTAAATTTAATGAATCGCATGTTGTGATTTCATGCATTGCTAATTTCACTGAAAATAAAAATCAAATATTTTTAATTGATTTGTTAAAAAAGCTCCCAGATAATTATAGGATGGTACTTAATGGACCATTGAAATTCGAAAATAAAGGTTATTATAATTTAATTAAAATAAAAATAAAGAAATTAAGATTGCAAAATAAAATAGATTTAAAATCTGGCTTTGTAAGTAATTTTGATGAATATATTAAATTAAGTGATGTTTTTTTGGTCCCCTCTATATCTGAAGGAATGTGTACTCCAATACTTGAATCTCAGGCTTGTGGGGTTCCTGTAGTAAGTAATCATATTAAAGATGTCACAGATAAAATAATAGAAAAAGGTAAAGGAGGGTTTACCCTTCCTTTAAATACTAAAAAATGGGAGAGAGGGGTTATTGAAGCATTAAAAATAGATCAATCTATTTTGGTAGAAAATTCAAAAAATGTTCAAAACAAATCATCATCAAAGATTATAGATGATAGATATTATAAAAAAATTATCAGATTAATTAATCTATAATAAGATCCTTATAGAACTATTAATTTTCAACCTTCCCATTCTTTTGAAAAAACCTCCCATTTGGATAAATAATCATTTCTTATAAAAACTCTATCTATAGTTTTTATTTTATACCCTGGGTAATGATTTGTGTCTTCAACAGGTGTATATCCATTTTTTTTCATTATTTCGGTTATCTTATTAATTGTACTTTCCAATGTTATTTCAATCACCCATGATTTAACATGATTAGATTTTAAAAGTTCAGATGCGCCATTAATTACGGAGGTTTCATGACCGTCCACATCAATTTTAACAAAATCAGGATAAGCCAATTTATGCTTAAAAACAAGCGAATCAAGTGAAACTCCTTTAACCCATTGCTGTATAACTATATTAGTTCTATTCGTTTTACCTCCATCATTATAGTTATTAGAGTCTGAACCAAAAGTGTTTAATGTTTCACCTGGATTAGGAATATTATGCATACCTAAGCGAGTATATGAATCCTTATCAGTACAACCAGCATGAACAACTTCCCATTTAGCATTATTTCTTTTTTTTTGTAAGTATATAGATTTTAAAATTGTTTCAATAGAAGGGGTGTAGGGCTCAATAAAAACTACTTTAGAATTATGTAAATGACCGGCAGTTAGACCTTCAAATCCACTACCTGATCCTACATCAAATAAAATACTTTCTTCTTCTAACCAATTCAACCATTTCCATACTACATCTTTTTTATTTAAACCAAAACGTGAAATTCTTTTTAATTCTTTGCTAGATCTACAAATTAATTTTAAAGGAGTTTTATTAACTATAGGAAATAAAATAATCCAACCACCATAATTATTATCAAAATAATAATTAATTCCTCTTCTAAATAAAGTTATTTTTATTTTAAATAAATGATAATAGGGCCTAATATATGAAGCAATTTTTTTTGGGATTAACGTAGATATTTTATGGGCTAAAGTCATTTTACTTATAAAAGTTAAAGCTGTTTTTTCTTTTTTGTAGTACTTTTGTCAAATATAACATATTTAATGAATAGTTATTCTGAATATATAGATGTTAAGTCAAAAGATTGGCAATCAAAAGCAATAAATTCTTTATCACAGAACGGAGTAGTAATTCTTCGAGGAATAGTTAGTGAATTAGTAATAGATCAAATAAATAATAAGGCAAATAAAGTTTTATCTAATCCTTCTGCCCTAGGTAGAATAGGATTTTATCAGAAAGATTCTTATAAAAAAACTTATGATGGTTTTTTATTAGGAAAAGAAGTTGTTGAATCAGTTTCAGATGAGAATGCTTTAGATGTAATTGAAAAATATTTAAAAGACAAAGTTATTTTAAATGAGATTTTTCTTAAAAATGATTTAGGATATAACATTCAATATTTTCCATATCATAGTCATACTGGATCTGATGTTGAAGGAGATGTAAATAAACCTTTTGGATGTGCTGCATTAATTTATCTTCATGATACTAACGAAGGGGCATTTTGTTATGCACTAAAGAGTCATCATTTGAAAATAGAAAGGGGAAAAAATAATTTTTTATCAAAACGTCAAGATAGAAAAGAAATTGAAAAAAAAATGAACAAAATTATTGGTAAAAAAGGGGATTATGTTATTTTTGATGAGAGAGGGTTTCATGGCCCTGAACAACCAGTAAAAACTTCTAGAAAAGTTCTTCTTTTTGGCTACCAGTTAAAAAAATATACAAATAATCGGTCAAGGACTGGAATTCCAATAGTAATTAGTGATATGGAAAATTTAACTGATAGGCAATTAGATGCAATTGGAGTTGGGGGAGGAACTAGAGGCTTATATGAAGATTATCACCTTAGAGCGTCAAGTGATATTACAAAGAAATATACGGTGGTTAATACTTTTATAAAAACAATTATTTACCTTGACCTTAAATTAACAAATATTAAAAATTTTTTAAAAAAAAATTTAAAGAAATAAATCAATTTTATTTAGATCATCTTCATTTAGTAACTTTTATATTGTAAATATTTTATGGGTAGTTTATTAAATATAATTAAACAATTTTTTATTAATAATCGAAGCATAGTTTTAATGACTAAAATTATAAGAAGATTTAAGAAGAAAAGTTATAATAAAACAAAAATGAAATTATGGATGGATGAAAATAAAATTAGCTTAGAAGGATTTTTAAAAAACATAGATTATGATTTATGGGTTGAATCCACTATGGTTAATAATGAGATAAAAAACCATTCCAAAAAAATACTTAAAAGTATAGAGGTAAAGCTTGGTGGAGGTGGATGTCATTTGCTTATTTATTTTTTGGTCAGATATTTAAAACCAAAGATTATTTTAGAGACAGGTGTAGCAGCAGGATTTTCTTCATTATCAATTTTAAAGGCAATAGAAAAAAATAAAAGAGGGAAACTTTATAGTAGTGATTTTCCATACTTTAGAATAAAGAACCCTGAAAAATATATTGGAATATTAGTAGATAAAGAAAAATATTTAAATTGGAGACTAGAAATTGAAGGGGATGCTATAAATATCCCCAAATTTAAGTCTGAATTCAATAAGATTGATTTATTTCATTATGATTCAGACAAAACATATCAAGGAAAAAAAAATATTTTAAAACTAATAAAAAATAGACTAAGTATTAATTCTACACTAATTTTTGATGATATACAGGATGATATTTTTTTTTATGAATTAGTTTCAAAATCTAATTTAAATTCAAAAATTTTCAAAATCGGAAATAAATATGTTGGATTGTTAGGAGATTTTCAAAAATGAAATTAAAAACTATTATTCATCAATTAACTTTTGCTGCAGTTGGAGGTATTCAAACTTCATTTATTCCACTGTATAAAATGTTCATTAAAAAAAGTAGATATAAGCATAGAATATATGGAACGCATAAGATTGACGATTTTTATAAAGAAATTCAGATATATTATATAAATTTTAGTAAATCTATAATTTCTATGTTTGAATTTATATATTTTTTGTATTCAAAAAAATACATTATTCATTTTTACAATAATTTAGCGAGTAGAAGAATATTTTTTTTGTTAAGTTTTTTTCCATCTTCTAATATTATTTTTCATGAAAGAGGTGCATCATGGAATGCCAAAAAAAAAGATTTAAAAATAATCAAGAAAAATGCTAAAATGTCTAATGCGATTATTGCAAACTCAAATGCCTCAAAATTATTATTAAAGCAAAGATTTGATGTAGATGAAAAAAAAATTAAGGTTATTCACAATGGATTTATAAGTAAAGATTTTGTTTATGATTCTAGTGATAGATTTAGCAAGAAATTTTCTGTTGGTTATATTGGAAGATTGGATACACCTAAGGGAGTTCACTTAATAATTGAATCTGCAAAAATTCTTTCGAAATATAATTTTTATATAGCTGGAGATGGAGTTTTAGAGAAAAATCTCAAGAAAATGGCTAATGGTTTTAATAATATAAAATTTTTGGGAAGACAAAATTCAATCAATTTTATTTCAAAGATGGATGTAATTGTCGTTCCATCAATTAGGGAACCTTTAGGGAATGTTATTATTGAAGCAGGTTTTTGTAAAAAGCCTGTAATTGCTTCAAATATTGATGGTATTCCTGAAATAATAAATGATGGAGTTAATGGCATTCTCTTAAAACCGAAAAATAAAATAACTATTAAAAATTTACCAAATAATGCTGTCCCTATTCCGGACTTTGTTGTTGATCCTAATACAAAAGAACTAGTTGGAGCGAAAGAAATAAATAAGAATGAATTAATTGAATCAATTAATAAATTAGAGGAAAGTAAGAAGTTAAGAAATAAACTTGGCAATCAACTTTATAATACCGTAAAATTAAATTTTACAATAGAAAGGTATTTTGATCAAATCCATAAAATTTATAATACGTTCTAATTTATTAAACAGATTTTTTATTTTAAATAATGTAAGATTAGATGAGATATATCTTGAGGGCTTTTAATTTTTTCTACATCGATTTTATTAAAACCATAAAAAGCTCCAAAAGTATTTAATTCATTTATAATATTGTGATCTCTTAATCCATGATCTCCAACAATAATTATTCTGGTATTTTTAAATTTTTCCAATTTTAATTTATTAGCTAGTTTTTTTAACATAAATCTTCTGTAATTAATATAATTTTGAAATCTATTAATTTTTTTATTTTCAACAAATTCATCAAAATAAGAATATGGATCATGTGGAGCATGAAAGTGGAAGTAATAGAAGGATTTTTTTTCAAAATTTATTTGTTTCAGATAATGTAATGTTTTTTTTCGTGAATTATCAAAAAAATTGTTTCCAAGAGAAATTCTTTTATCTAAAAAGTTTAAAACACTTTTGTAAAAAAAATCACTAATAACACTTTGATTCTTAAAAAAGTATACAAAAGGTTCAAAAGATAGTGCTCCCCATAGGTGATTAACTTGATTTTTTTTTGTTTTTGCCATTGGAAAATTCAAAAGTCCATATGAAAAAACCTTTCTATTAAATTTATTCAAAGAATCAGTTAGCAAATTATATTTTATTAGATTTTTCAATTTTGTGGTAGTTCTAAAATTATTTGTTTTTTGTTCTTGTTCTATAATATATTGATTGTTCTTAAGATTAAAATTTAACATTGATGCCATTGAAATTTTAGTTGATTTAGTATGAGAAAAAAAATCTTTTTTTACAAGATAATTTAAGGATTCTAATTCATTGTTAAATTCTAAATCGCGTTGGGATTTTGTAATATTGAAAATTTCGTTTGAAGTTCCTAATTCATCGCAAACTATTAGTATTATAGTTTTTTCTTTTTCTTTTATTAAAGAATTAAAAATTATTTTATCTGTTTTTAAATTGTGTTTTTGAGTTTTTATTTTTATAAGAGGAGTAATAAAAATATTTGAAATAGCTAGAAGAGAGTATATTAATATTACAACATTTAAAAAATTTTTAGCTTTCTTATTTGATAATTTATAAAAAATGAATGTAAAAATTATTATAAGGATTAAACTGAAGTATCTAAAAGAAAGACCTTGAATATAGTAGTATGAATCTGTGTATATTAAATAAGAATAAAAAAAATAGAATGTAAATGAAAATAGAATAGTTTTTATTAAATGATTTGTTTTAATTAAAGCAAAATCAATTAGGATAAAAAGAGGTAAAAAAAATAAAAGATTAAATTTTATTCCAATTTCATTATCTAAGGAATTTAAAACAGAATATGGTAATAATAGAATTGTTAAAGAAAAATTATCATATAGGATTTCTCTAGTTTTTTTGAAGTAAGTATGATTTTTTATTTTCATTTAATTATATCAAACTAATAGTTTAAAGTTTAATTTCAATCAATTGTACTCATGCAATTATCTCATAATTCAGGTTTTAATTTATAAAATGATTTATTTACATTAAGAGATATAATTAATCCATAAGTGGATCTAATTAGATTATGAACTATCATTTTTTTTAAAAAAATCTTTAATTTTTCTGCGTATTGTTTTGAAAAATAAAGCTACACCTGCAAATAAAGAAATTATGAACTGTAAAATAATCATTCCAGTTCCAGGATCGATATATAATAAAAACATATTTAATTTGAAATAAGTTATTTTATTTATGCTAAAATAAACATTTTATTAGATTAATTATTAATACTTACTTAAGTAAATAATCAACAATTTTTCCAGATACCAACTTATGTCCATAACAATTCCAATGTCCATCATTTTCAATAAACCATTTATTTTGAGGGTCTAATAGTATGATATTATCAGTTTTCAATTTATTTAAATAGAAAATCAATTTATCATCATTTGAATTAATTACAAAAAGTATATTATTAAAATTATAGTTAGAATTTAAAATTGAAAAAAAATCATCTATATATCTATAATTGACGTTATTTTTTGTAATCACATCAACTTCCAATTTATTTATAACAAAAAAGCCCTTTAAATATAAATAGTACAATGTTTTAATGTTATATAAGATTTTTTTAAGCATAGGATATCTAATTATTACCTTTTCATGTTTTCCTGAAATAACATTAATTTGAAGTCTATCAGGAAGCCTTGAAATATTGGAAATAGATTCTTCAATATCATTTTGATTAATGAAAATTATAGTTTTATATGGATTTACTATTGCTTCATATTTTTTCTTAAATTCTAAAGCTTCGATTAATGTTATTCCAGATCTTCCAATTTCAAAAACACCAAATGTCTCACCTAAATTTTTTTTTAATAAATAACCTTGATTGCATTCTAAAGGGTTCATTATATTTTCAATCATTGAATCTCCAATAATTAATAATTGATTTTTAAAATCAGTATCATCTAATCCTAAAAAACCATTTTCATTTACTTTCCATTTATTTTTATTAAAAACCCCTTTTTGGCCAACAATATAGTTTTGTAATCCTATTTTATCTATTTTTCTGTGAGGAAT
This sequence comes from uncultured Bacteroidota bacterium, assembly GCA_902514625.1. Classification (GTDB taxonomy): domain Bacteria; phylum Bacteroidota; class Bacteroidia; order Flavobacteriales; family Flavobacteriaceae; genus TMED220. The sequence continues at coordinate 26,036 of CABXRK010000006.1, read as the reverse complement.
ATCATTTGTCAAATTAAAAGAACGAATTATTATTTCTGAGCCAGAAATTATTAATAAAATAAACATCAATATTTTTTTTAATAATTTTTTCATAAATAATTTATTTAATTTTTAAAATTGAAAATAGATAAAATCATCTTGATTAAAAACACCAAAAAAAAGTATTATTAGAATTATAGAATAATATGATATCCATCTAATATATCCTTTTTTATTTTCAAATAAAAGCCATTTATTAGGATAGTATTCATCTCTAAATTCGGTTAATAAAATTAGGATAATCACTAATAAAGATTTAATTAAAATGCGTTGGTTTATATATAGTGGATCACTATTGGATAGTATTCTATTAATAGAAATGATTGATTCTGAAAATGAATTAAATGCGCCTCCAAAAATAAGCGAAATGGAAAATAATATGTAGACTAGTATGATACAAAAAAGAATGTAAAATTTATTGTTTTTCAAATTGAATTTTTTTTCAAATTGATTTTTTTTTCTTTTAGAAATTGCTTCAAAACTAATTATTGATCCTTGAATTAATCCCCAAATTATAAAAGATAAAGATGCTTCATGCCAAATTCCGGCAACTAAAAAAGTGATTAGAAGCGAAAAGATTATCCCCGTTAATTTAAATTTTCTTAAATAAAATGAAATAGGAGTATAAATATAATCGGTTATCCAACTTATTAGAGACATATGCCATCGCCTCCAAAACTCAGACATTGATTTAGAAAAAAAAGGTTTGTTGAAATTTATTCTAACATTAATTCCCATAACACTTGCTGTTCCAATAGCTATAAGAGAATAACCTCCTAAATCTCCGTAGATTTGAAATGGAAATAAAAAAACAGCTAAAAGTATTGTTTTTCCAGAATGCAAGTTTACTTCATTAAAAATAGGATTTAAGTATAAAGCAAGATTATCAGCTAAAACTAATTTCAAAAAATAACCCCATAAAATAAGTTTAAAACCATAAACTGTTTTTTTATAATTAAATTTTAGTTTATTTTTAAATTGAGAGAACATGTTTTCTGCACGTTCAATTGGTCCAGATAAAACCAAAGGAAAAAATGAAAGAAAGAGAGTTACTAATCCAAATTTTTTTTCAGCTTTTATTTCTTCATTATATACATCTATAATATATCCTATTGACATAAATGTGTAATAAGAGATCCCTATTGGGAGAAGAAAATTAATTTCGGGTAAATCGAATTTTAATTTTGATGTTTGTAAAATAGAAATTATAAAAGTATTTATTGAATTGTAATATTTAAAAAAAAATAGAGGTGATAAAATTGTAATTATACTTGTAATTAAAAGAATTTTTTTATTATAGGTTTTGGAATCTATTAATAGGGTGAAAAAATATGTAAAAAAAGAAATTAAAAGTAGAAGTAAGATATAAACTGGCTTTATAGAAGCATAAAAAAATAAACTGGAGATTAGAATAAATTTCCATCTGAATTTAATTGGAATTAAATAATAAATAAGTATTACTGTCGGGAAAAATAATAAAAAATTAAAAGATGTAAAAATCATTTTTAATTATGTTATTTTATTAAATATAGTTTCAATTAGAATACCTACGTTCTTTAATTTATTTAATTCTTTTAATTTAAATTTTATTGAAAAAACATCCTCAATTTCTGAGATTAAAAGCATATGAGATAAAGAATCCCAATTATCAATATCTGATGCAGTCATTTCATTTGATAAAGAAATTGATTGATCATCAAATATTTTTTTAAAAATTCTTGTTAATGTCATTTTTAATTGATCTTTATTCATTTTTATGTTTTTTAATTAATAATATTTTTTTATTTGAGGGTAAATATTGAATTATTTTTTTATTAAAAGATGACAATTCTTTTTCTTCTTTAAAACCATATTTTTTATAAGTTTTAATTGCAGATATATTGTTTCCAAAAACTTGAACATATGTATTAATTTTTTTTTCATTAATCCTATTTTTTTTAATATGAAAATCTAATATTTTTTTCACCAAACCTTTACCTCTATACTTTTTTTTAATATAAACTATTCCAATACAAAAACTTTTATTAAGATACTCTATGAAAAGTTCAGAAACAATCGGATGGATTTCTTTTGCTCTTAAAAATGCTTTCTTTGGTAGTGTACTCATTAATAGATTACCTTTTATAGTTTTGGAAGAAAAACCTTCTTCACCTTCAATCCAAGCTCCAATTGCACCAACAGGTTTACTCTTGTAATAAGCAATTAGATAACTTGATAATGATAATTCACACCCATCATTTTTTTTTAAAACCATCATTTTTATAAACTTTTTAGCTTCAGAGTCATTTAGCCCAAAAATAGTTTTATAGCTTAAAATATTCGAATTATTTTTTTCAGCTGAGATTATTGATTCGACGACAAAATCGATATCATTATTATTTGCTGGTTTAATTTTAAACATTAGTCCGAATTAATAATTATTTTTTTTAATTTGATTTTATCGATTTTTCCATTTGGATTTAATGGTAATAAATCTAGAAGAAAAATTTTAGATGGGATCATATAAAGAGGTAATTTAGTCTTCAAATAATTAAAAAAGATTTTTTTATCAACTTTTTTGGATTCTATAAAAATAGCCAGTTCAGTATTTTGTTTTTTTTCAAATGGAATAACAATAGTATTTATTTTTTTTAGAAATTCTCTTGAATGAAATTCTATTTCACCAATTTCAATTCTATATCCCTGAATTTTAATTTGTGAATCAAGCCTTCCATATAATAAGATTAAGTTGTCTTTTTCTATTGAACAAATATCTCCAGTAGAATAAAATCTAAGATTTAATCCTTTATATGATTTAATAAAAAAAGAGGACTTGTTTTTTTCTGAATTTTTCCAGTAACCAGGGGTTATTTGATCTCCCGATAGACATAATTCTCCTTTTTTACCTTTAGGAAGAATTCTATTATTTTTATCAACAATTATTGCTTTAACATTTTTCATAGGTTTGCCTATAGATAGCATACCATTTATTTCTCTGTTTTCATTTTTCCTTAATTTATAATATGTACAATATATCGTTGCTTCTGTAGGGCCATAATAATTATATATTTTAGAATTTGGTATGCATTTCATCCAATCCATAGCTAATTCTAATGAACAAGCTTCTGCCGTTATAATACAGGTCTTCATTTTAGGCAAAATAATTTCATTAAAATAGGGTCTTAAAAACCTTAATAATGATGGGACAATTACTCCAAAAGATATTTTATGATCTTCTAATAACCCAAAAACATAACTAAATTTAATTTCATTATGGGGAACAGTAAAAACACATGCTCCTTTAATTAACGGAGCTAAAAAGGATTGTAAAGAAACATCAAAAGTTAAGTCAAATGATTGCAAACAATTATCAGTTTGATTTATTTTTATTCCTGAGCTCCAGAATGAATCAAAAAAAGAGGAAATATTTTTTCTGTTAATTTTAACGCCTTTAGGATTTCCAGTACTCCCAGAAGTGAATAAAATGTATAAAATTTTTTCATCAGAAATTTTTTTATTAAATGTTAACAGGTTCTTTTTAAATTTCAATTCATTTAAGTTTATAATACTATAACCTGAGAAGATGGGTTTTTTATTAGAATCTAAAATTATTTTTAATCCGATTTGTTCAATTATTTTTTTATTTCTTTTAAAAGGTTGATTCGGATGAATTGGAATATAAGCTTTACCTTCAAGCCAAATTGAAATAATTGCAGCATATGTTTGAAGATCGTCATTTACAATTAGACCTATAAATTCTGAATTTGTATCTAATGATTTTATTTTTTCTCTTATTTTAGAAATTTCTTTACCAAATTCTTCATAGTTATAAAAAACATCGTTAATATAGAATGCATTATTTCTAGGAAAATTAATTATGTTATGAATTATTGGAGCAATAACAGAGTTTGAAAATGACATAATAGATTATAACAGTATAATAATTAATAATTAAAGGTAATATTTATAAATAATTTTGTTGATTCAATAAATAAAAAAGTATTAATAATAATTAAATAATTTTCATTTATATATTTTAAACTAGTTTGTAATAATAAGCATTAATAGATTCAAAAAAATTATCTTTGATTATTGTTATAAAAGTAATTATAGATAAAATTGTATTTTGAAAATTTTAGTAACAGGTAGTGCAGGATTTATTGGATTTCATCTTGTAAATAAACTTCTAAAAGAAGATTATGAAGTTGTCGGATTGGATAATATTAGTGAATATTATGATATAAATCTTAAAATGGATAGGTTATTAAATACTGGAATAATCATTAAAAAAAATCCTTCAACATTAAAATTTAAATCTATTTCATCTAATTATATATTCTATAAATGTGATTTGATTGATAAAGAACGATTAGAGCATATTTTTAAATCAGAAAAACCTGATATAGTTTGTAATTTAGCTGCTCAAGCAGGAGTCAGGTATTCTCTTAAAAATCCTGATGCTTATATTAATTCTAACATAATAGGATTTCAAAATATAATTGACTGTTGTAATAAATATGAGGTAAATAATTTTTGTTATGCATCAAGCTCTTCAGTTTATGGCGCCAATTATAATTTACCTTTTTCAACAAAAGATAGAGTTGATTTTCCAATTTCTCTTTATGGAGCTACTAAAAAATCAAATGAATTAGTTGCTTATGCATATTCAAATTTATATGGAATTAGATCAACTGGTTTAAGATTTTTTACAGTTTATGGTCCATGGGGTCGCCCCGATATGGCATTATTTTTGTTTGTGAAGGCTTTATTAAACAATAAAGTAATTAATGTTTATAATAACGGAAATATGGTTAGAGATTTTACGTATATAGATGATATAGTTGACGGTGTAATAAATGTAATTAAAAAACCAGCAGATATTCCAAAAAATAAAAGTGATGAAAATCCTGGCAGAGCGCCTTATAAAATTTATAATATTGGGAATAATAGCCCTGTAAAATTAATTGATTTTATTCGTGTTATTGAATTTAAAATGAAAAAGAAATTTAAAATTAATTTTATGGACATTCAACCTGGGGATGTCCCAAAAACATATGCGGATGTACATGATTTGGTTAAGGATTTTAATTATAAGCCTAATACTTCAATTGAAGTTGGAATTCAAAAGTTTATTGATTGGTATTTAAATTATTATAATAAAGGATAAATGCAAACAGTAATTGGAATTATTGGTTTAGGTTATGTGGGACTCCCTTTAGCTGTCACTTTTTCAGAGAAGTATAAAGTTTTCGGATTAGATTCAAATTATGATAGAATTGAAAAATTAAAAGAATTTGAAGATAAAACGAATGAAATAAATTCAATTGAACTTAAAAAATCTTTCAAAAATGGATTAGAGATTTCTTCTAATATTTCAAATCTTGTTTCTTGTAATGTTTTTATAATAACTGTTCCAACACCTATAAAAAAAGATAAAAAACCTGATTTAAGTTTAATTATCAAGGCCACTGAAAATTTAACTTCAGTAATCGATAAAGGTAATATTATTGTTTATGAGTCTACTGTTTATCCTGGAGTGACTGAAGAAGTTTGTGTCCCTATTATTGAAGAAAAAACAAAACTTATTTTTAATAAAGATTTTTTTATTGGATATAGTCCTGAGAGAATTAACCCAGGAGATAAAAAAAGAACTATCTCAATGATTAAAAAAGTAGTGGCTGGATCTAATAAGTCAACTTTAAAAGTTTTATCTTCTTTGTACAATTCAATCATTAAAGCAGGAGTTTACGAAGCTCCGTCAATAAAAGTTGCTGAAGCAGCTAAAGTAATTGAAAACACTCAAAGAGATATTAATATAGCTTTCATCAATGAATTAGCGATTATTTTTAACAAATTAGGGATAGATACTCATGAAGTTTTAAAGGCTGCTGGGACTAAATGGAATTTTTTAAAATTTTATCCTGGACTGGTTGGCGGTCATTGCATAGGAATTGACCCGTATTATTTAGCATTTAAAGCTAAAGAATTAGGCTATTCACCTAAAATGATTCTCGCAGGGAGGGAAACTAATGATTATATGCCAATTTTTATTATTAATGAGATTGTTAAAATTCTATCTAAGAAAAATGTTGATTTTAAAAATGTTAAATCCCTTATTTTAGGTGCAACTTTTAAAGAGAATTGTCCTGATATAAGAAATTCAAAAGTATTAAATATATATGAAGAATTAATTGATTTCGGAGTTTCAATAGATGTTTTTGATCCTTTGGCTGATAAAATTGATTTTAAAAAAACTTTTGGTATTTCATTAAAAGAAAGTTTAAATGATGAAAGATATGATTTTATAATTCTAGCAGTTTCTCATGATCAATTTTTAGATATTAATCCTAAAGAATTTTTAAAGAAAAATGGTTTTGTATATGACATTAAGGGATTTTATAATGATCCTAGCTTTATTAGATTATAAATTAATTGAGATTTGAGAAAAGTCATTCATATAATTCCAACTTTACAGAGCGGAGGAGCTGAGAATGTCTTGATTCGTTTGGTAGAAGAATTTAAAAAAAAAGGTATAGAACAAACAATAATAACCTTGATTGGTTCAGATAAAGATTTTTTATACAATAAAGCCAAGTCATTTTGCAAAGTAATTAACATAAAAAACAACTCTAAAATCATTAATAAAGAATTAAAAAATGAAGGGGTTATAATTATTGCCTGGATGTATAGAGCTATTTTATATATTCATTTAAAACAGCTTTTTTTGTCATTTAAACATCCAATTTATTGGAATATTAGACATTCTGATTTTGGTTGGTTCCAATTAATTCAAAAGGTTTTGGTTTTTATTATCGGGCTATTTTCAAGAATTTTAAAACCCAAAATTATTTATTGTTCAAATAAATCTTTAAAGGTTCACACCAGTTATTTTTTCAGTATAAAAAGGGCTCGTGTCATTCAAAATGGATTAGCAAAAAAATTTTCTAAAAAAGTTTCATCCAATAACGTATATGATTTTCCATATTTATTATTTGTTGGAAGGTTTCACCCCCAAAAAGGTCCTAAATATTTAAGAAAAATTGTTATAGAGCTATTTAAAAGGAATTCAGATTATAAATTAATAGTTTTAGGGGATGGATGGAAAATTGATTTTTTCCCTATTGAAATTAGAGATAAAATAATTTTATTAGGAGTTAAAAAAGAAATTGATTATTTATACAAAAATGCAAATTGTTTGCTTTTTACTTCAAAATTTGGAGAAGGATATCCTAATGTTTTGGTTGAAGCTTCTTATTTTGGAACACCAATAGTTGGTTTTAATGCTGGGGATTCAAAAGAAATTTTGGATGAATATGAATATGGTTTTGAGGTTTCTAAAACTAATCATTTTGTGAATAAAGTAGAAGAGATAATTATAAGTAAAAAAAATAACAAAGAAAAAAAAGCTGTAATTGAAAAACAAATTGAGCGATTATCCTTTTCTAAAACAGTTGAAAAGTATATTGCCTTTTTATTTTCTTAATATTTTGTTTCTTTGAAGTAATCTATATAATTGATGAAGAAACTCATTAGAATAACAACTGTTCCTTTGTCTTTGGAAAAATTGCTAGAAAATCAACCTAGATATTTTAGTCAGTTTTATAATATTATACTTATTTCTTCCGACATAAAAAATTTGATTAAAGTTGGAGAAAAACAACAAGTTCCAGTTCATTATATACCCTTAACAAGGAAGATAAATCCTTTTGTTGATTTAATGGCTATATTTAAATTGTATAAGTTTTTAATTAAAGAAAAGCCTGATATAGTTCACACTCACACACCTAAAGCTGGATTCGTTGGAATGATAGCCGCTTATTTAGCTCGTGTTCCAGTTAGGATGCATACAATAGCTGGTTTGCCATTAATGGAAGTTAAAGGGTTATTAAGAAGGATACTTAATTTTATTGAGATTGGAACTTATTTTTGTGCGACTAATTTGTATTCTAATTCTAAAGGATTATTAAATTTTATTTTAGATCAAAAATTTTGTAATTCAAAAAAAATTAAAGTATTAGGAAAAGGTTCTTCTAACGGTATTGATTTAGATTTTTTTAATCCTAAATTAATCTCAGTTGATAAGAAAAATAAATTAATCAAAGATTTAGGAATCAAAAAAACCGATTTCGTCTATTGTTTCATTGGGAGATTAGTTTCAGATAAAGGAATAAATGAACTTATTAATTCTTTTAAGTTTGTAAATAAAGAATATAGTAATGCAAAATTACTTTTAGTTGGAAACATGGAGGAAGATCTGGATCCTTTAGATAAAGAAACGATTTATGAAATAAAAAACAATCAAAATATTTTTTCGGTTGGATTTAAAAACGACATTCGTCTTTTTTTATCCATTTCACATTGTTTTGTATTCCCTTCTTATAGGGAGGGGCTCCCAAATGTTTTATTACAAGCAGGAGCAATGAGCATCCCATCTATTACTTCAGATATAAATGGTTGCAACGAAATAATAAGAGATAAAAAAAATGGCTTAATTATTCCAAGTAAAAACATTAAATTACTAATTAAATCTATGTTGACAATTATTAATAATAGTAATCTGAGAATTAATTTATCAAAAAATTGTCGTTCAATGATTATAAAAAATTATAAACAAGAAATTGTTTGGAAAGCATTAAAAGATGAATATGAATTATTATCACAATGTACAAATCATTTAAAAAACTAGCAGATTTTATAGTTGCACTTGGGATTTTGATATTAATTTTCCCAATTGCAGTTTTTATTTCATTTTTATTAGTTATAGACCATAAGGGAAATCCTTTTTTTATTCAAATTAGGGTAGGATATAAAGAGAAAATGTTCAAAATTATCAAGTTTAAAACTATGAATGAAAAAAAAAACATTGATAATAAGTTGTTAGAAGACCAATCTAGATTGACTAGGGTTGGAAAGTTTATAAGAAAAACATCATTGGATGAAATTCCACAACTATTAAATGTTATTATGGGTCAGATGAGTATTATTGGACCTAGACCTTTATTACCAGAATACCTATCTTTGTATAATAAAAAACAACGTAAAAGACATGATGTTATGCCTGGGATAACTGGTTTAGCTCAAATTAGTGGGAGAAATAAAATTACATGGCAAGAAAAATTTGAATTGGATATTGAGTATATTAATAATCAAAATTTTCTTTTAGATTTTAAAATTTTAATTAAAACTATTGGAAAAGTAGCTCTTGCTAAAGAGATTAATTCTAAAAATAACTTATCAATGGAACCATTTAATGGAAAAAATTAAGTATTTACTAATTGGGGCAGGAGGTCATGCTAGGGTAATACTTAGTATAATTGAAAAGTCTAGACAAAAAGTTCTTGGGATTTTTGATAAAGAGGGCTCTAAGAAAAATTTAGATAATATTCCAGTTATTGGAGATTATGATAAAAATGTATTTTCAGAGGCAAAAGTTATTATTGCTATTGGAGATAATTTTGCAAGAAAAAAAATTGCATCTAATATATATCATAAGTTTGGAGTAATAATTGAAAAATCTGCTTGCATTGATAATTTAACAAAAATAGGGTTAGGGTCAGTCATTTTTCATAAATCCTTAATTCAAAGGGGTTCAATAATTGGGAAGCATTGTATTATTAATTCTAATAGTTCTATTGATCACGATTGTATTATCGAAGATTTTGTTCATATCGCTCCTGGTGTTGTTCTTTGTGGAAATGTTAATGTTGGGAGCTGTACTTTAATTGGAGCTGGTTCTACTATTATCCAAAACATTAATATTGGAAAAAATGTTATTGTTGCTGCTGGATCTGTTGTAGTTTCTGATATCCCAGATGGAGTTAAGGTAATGGGAGTTCCCGCAAAAATTGTTACAAAATGATGCATGATAAAAGAATTTTATTATCCCCTCCCCATATGAGTGGTCAAGAAATTAAAAATATTCAAAATGCTTTTAATGCAAATTGGATAGCTCCAGTTGGACCTCAAATAGATGAATTTGAAAATGAATTATCCAAATTACATAAGAACAAATTTGTTTCAGTAGTTAATTCTGGAACCGCAGCGATTCATTTAGCATTAAATTTAATTGGAATTAAGCAAGATGATATCGTTTTATGTCAATCTTTTACTTTTATTGGTTCAGTTAATCCTGTTAAATATCTTAAAGCGGAACCCGTTTTTATTGACTCTGAAATAGAAACATGGAATATTTGTCCTGAAGCACTTGAAACAGCAATTACAAAATTCATTAAAAAAAATAAAAAACCTAAAGCAATTATTGTTGTTCATTTATATGGGATGCCTGCAAAAATGGATGAAATTATAGATTTGTCAAAAAAATATGAAATTCCTATAATTGAAGACGCAGCGGAGTCATTAGGATCAAAAATAAATGATATTCCATGTGGATGTTTTGGTGATTTAGGGATTCTCAGTTTTAATGGAAATAAAATAATTACTACTTCTGGGGGAGGAGCAATTTTATCATCTAATAAAAAAATGATTGAAAAGGCTAGATTCTTTTCTACTCAGTCAAAAGATAAAGCGGAACATTATCAGCATTCACAAGTAGGATTTAATTATAGATTATCTAATATTTCAGCTGCAATTGGATTAGGTCAATTATCTGTTCTAAATAAAAGAATATTATCTAGAAGAAGAAACTATGATTTTTATTATAGTTTTTTGGGAGCTATAGATGGTATTACGTTTCTTAATGAACCTAAAGGTGTTTTTTCTAATCGTTGGTTAACAACTCTATTAATCAATAGAGAGAAGTTTAAAGATTTAGATTCAAGAAAAATTAGATTAAGTTTAGATGCTGAAAATATTGAAAGTCGTCCTTTATGGAAACCTATGCATCTTCAGCCGGTTTTTAAAGATTGTTTGTATTTTGGGTCAAATATTTCAGAAGCTCTTTTTAATGAAGGATTATGCCTTCCTTCTGGAAGTAATTTAACTGAAATTGATAAAAATAGGATAAAAAATTCTTTGATAAGAATTTTTAAAAGTTATACTAATGTTAGATAAAATTTTTAAAAAACATTATTCCAAAAGGTATGCATATTTATTAGATGCAATATTTTTGTTAATATCAATTGAAATAATTTTATTTCTAAATAATTCTAATATTATAATTAGATCTCAATTAGATAAAATTATTTTTATTTTAATATGTCTATTAAATATCACCTTATTTAGGGGTTATGTAATGTTATTAAGGTTCACGACTTTTATAGACATTGGGAAAATTGCCTCTGGATTAATTACTTCAATTATTATTTATGCTTTGTATATAAATGCAAGCACAAGATCTCATTATAATTATTTACTATTACTATTTTATTTTAGTTTATCATTTTTGGCCCTTTATAGACTTGTAATTAAAATTTTATTTGCTAGGGCCTCAAAAGAGCAGAAGTTGTTAAATACTGTTCTTTTTGGAGCTGGAGTTAATGGATTGATGACAAAAAAAGCTTTAGATGACAGTAATTCTATAAATGTATCTGCATTCATTGATGATGATAAAAGTAAAATAGGGAGAAGCATTGAAGGTAAAAAAGTTCTAGGATTAGATACTAAGCTTGAAAATTTTATAAAGGAAAATAAAATAAATCAAGTTATCATCACTACTGATAAACTTAGACAAAAAAGAAAAAATGAATTGTTTAATTTCTTTAAAGATAAAGGAGTAAAAATTTTCAATCTTCCTTCAATTGATAAATATGCAACTAGTCAAGGAATTTTGGGAAATTTAAAACCAATTTTAATTGAAGATTTACTTAAAAGAGATGAAATTAAGATTGATATAGAAAAAAATATATCTCAATATAAAAATAAAGTTATTTTAGTTACTGGTGCAGCTGGGTCTATTGGAAGTGAAATAGTGCGTCAATTAATTTTTTATTCTCCAAAAACATTGATCTTATTAGATCAGGCTGAATTAGAACTATTTAATCTTAAAAATGAATTATTAAGAAATAAAATCCCTACAAAATTAGTTTTCTTACTTCAAAGTATTACTGATTTAGCTCTAGTTAAAGAATGTTTTAAAAAATATAAAATTGATGTTGTTTTTCATGCAGCAGCTTATAAACATGTTTATATGACTGAGTCAATGCCATCTTCCGCAATTATTAATAATATTCTAGGGACAAGAAATATTGTAGATTGTTCAATTGAATATCGGATTCCTAATTTAGTATTTGTATCTACTGATAAGGCTGTTAACCCATCTAATGTAATGGGTGCTTCTAAAAGGATAGCAGAAATATATGTGTCAAATAAATCAGATAATTCTAAGACTAAAATTATTACTACTAGATTTGGAAATGTTTTAGGATCATCGGGTTCTGTAGTTCCAATTTTCAAAAAACAGATATTAGAGGGAGGACCTTTAACCTTAACTCATCCAGAAATTACCCGTTTTTTTATGACCATCACAGAGGCTTGTCAATTGGTTTTAGAAGCAGGGGCAACAGGTGAAGGTGGAGAAATATATGTTTTTGATATGGGCAAACCAGTAAAAATTTATGATTTAGCAGTTAGTATGATTCGTTTATCAGGCTATATTGAAAATCAAGATATTGATATAGAATACAATGGACTTAGACCCGGAGAGAAATTATACGAAGAGTTGTTAACTGATAAAGAGAATTTAAAAAAGTCTCATAATGATTTAATATATATTGCTCAAAAAGAAAAATTTGATAGAGATAAAATAAATAAGATTAATAACCTTATAGAATTTTCTTTGATTGGAAAGGAGCCAAAAGTTTTAGTAAAAATCATGAAAGAAATTGTTCCTGAATACAAATCTATGAATTCAGAATTCGAATCACTTGATTAGATTTATTACAAAGTTAAAATTTAATTATTTTGATTGTTTCTTTATTTTATATGAAAGACCAAAACGAAAAGTTTCAGATGTATCCCAACCGGCATAAAATGTATAATTTTCAAAAGGAGATTCAACTCCAATTGCAGCAAGAGAATTTAGATTAACCCAAAACTCTTTTTGCATCCAAAGCTTAAATTTTTCAAAATTAAAGTATAATTTTGGTTCCAGAGTTGTTATTTCTTTTTCAAATTTATAGTGTAATGGGATTTTTAATGTTACTTTTTTGTCTTTCCAAATTTTTTGACTGAAAGAAAGTCTATTTTCACTGTTATTTGTTCGATATCTAAGTTCAAAATTTTTAAATCCGATTTTAAGAAATTCTTTGCCATTTGTTCTTCCCTCCCAGCCAAATTTTTGTCCAAAACAAAAAGTATTTATTAGAATAAAAAATAAAAAAAATGGTCGTATAAGCATTTGAATGTTTTTTGATAAAAATATATTTATTTTATATTTAATTTTTATAATATAATAATTGTTTTAAACAAACTTATCAATAAATTAATTTAGTAATGTTATTACTAGGTTAACATTATATTAATTTATAAAAAGGAAATTAATTTTATTTTCTAATTATTTCTTGAGAAACTTATATTCGAGAAGTTTAATAATCTAATTATTTATTATTTTGCAATTAAATATTTTTAATGGAATGGAATAAATTACTTTCTTTAAAAAGGTATGGAGATCAATCAAAGAGAATTAGAAAAGAACAAGATGAAACTCGTCTTGGCTTTGAAGTAGATTATGATAGAATTGTATTTTCAGCTTCTTTTAGAAGTCTTCAAGATAAAACTCAAGTAATACCTTTTTCTAAAACTGATTTTGTTCATACCAGACTAACTCATAGTTTGGAAGTTTCTGTTGTTGCTCGAACTCTAGGAAGAATAGTGGGAAAAGAAATTTTAAAAAAACATCCAAACTTAAGTAATATAGATGGTTATAGAAGTAATGATTTTGGAGCGATAGTTGCTGCTGCCGCTTTAGCTCATGATATTGGGAATCCTCCTTTTGGTCATAGTGGTGAAAAAGCAATTGGGCATTTTTTTTCATCCGGTAAAGGATCCTATATAAATAAGCTTTTAAACGAAAAACAATATGAAGATTTGTGCTCATTTGAAGGGAATGCAAATGGATTTAAAATTTTAGTTCAGTCTCAAGAGGGAAAGCCTGGTGGACTTAGATTAAGTTATGCAACATTAGGAGCATTTATTAAATATCCTAAGGCATCATTGCCTATTAAACCTTCTTCACATGTAGCTGATAAAAAGTTTGGTTTTTTTCAATCCGAAAATAAATTTTTTGAAGAGTTAATGAATGACATTGGAACAATTAAAAATAATAGTGAATTTTTTAGACATCCTTTAGCTTATTTAGTTGAAGCGGCAGATGATATTTGCTATACTATTATAGATTTTGAAGATGGAATTAATTTAGGTTGGATTTCAGAATCATATGCTTTGGAATATTTAATAAATTTGGTTAAAGATAGCATAGACAAGAAAAAGTTTGCATCATTAAAATATACTCCTCAGAGGATGAGTTATTTGAGAGCCCTAGCAATAAATAGTCTTATAAAGGATTCAGTTTCAACATTTTTAAAAAATGAAGAAGAAATTTTAAAAGGAGAATTTAGATATTCTCTTTTAGAAAAAAGTAAATATAAGCCTCAAGTTGAAGATATTATTTCCCTTAGTGTTAAAAATATTTATCAATCACAGGAAGTTTTACAAAAGGAAATAATTGGATTTAAAGTGGTTTCAAGTCTATTAAAAGCTTTTGTAACTGCTTCTATAAATAAGTTTAATAATAAAGAAAATTCATTTGATAAAATTATTTTAAGGTTAGTTCCTGAAGGGATTCCTTTAATTTCAGAATCACTTTATCAAACAATTTTAAATGCTACATGTTTTGTTGCAAGTCTTTCGGATGGTAAAGCAATGGAGCTTTCCAAGAAAATGAAATGATTTATTTTGTAAAAATAAAGTTGTTCTATAGATTTGCTCATTATTAAATTGGAAAATGATTAATTGGATTTTTTTAATTATATTTTTTTGTTTTTTTGAATTTTACGCATTTCAAGGGTTAAAAACTATTTCTAATAATAAAACAGTGAATTTTTTATTCACTTTTCTCGTTTTTTTGATAATGGTTAACATGGCTTATCAAATAATAGTATTTGATAGAGAAGTAGGTTTTACTCATTATTTAAGTTATTCAATAGGCTTATTTATAGCTTTGTTTATTTTTCAATTAACAATTGTTTCAGCTCTTTTTATAGAGGATATCAAAAGATTTTTTCAATTGGTATATAGGTATTTTATAGATACTGAGAACGAAAAGTTATTTCCCCGAAGAAGAAAATTTATTTCTCAAATAGCATTTCTAATTGGAGCAATACCTTTTACAGGATTAGTATATGGGATGATCCATGGTAAATATAATTATAAGGTTTTAAATTATTCACTCAAATTTGATGATTTACCAAAAGAATTTGACGGATTTACAATTACTCAGATTTCAGACATTCATTGTGGGAGTCTAGATAATAAGGAAAAAGTCAAATATGGAATAGATCTAATTAACAAACAAAAATCAGATGTTATTCTTTTTACTGGAGATCTTGTAAACAATAAATCTGAGGAAGCCTTTTTATGGATTGATATTTTTAAAGAACTAAAAGCTCCTTATGGAAAATTTTCAATATTAGGGAACCATGATTATGGTGATTATGCTGATTGGGATTCCGATAAAGAAAAGAATGAAAACATGAATTTGTTTAAGGAAATTCAAAAAAAAATAGGGTTTAACCTCTTACTTAATGAATCAAAATATGTTAGAAAGGGTAATGATAAGATTGCTATTGTTGGGGTTGAAAATTGGGGGAGAAGCTTTAAAAAAGCTGGAGATTTAGATAAGGCTGTTTCTAAAATTAATAAAAATGACTTTAAAATCTTGCTCACTCATGATCCTACTCACTGGGAGGCTAAAGTTTTAGATCATAAATTCAGCTTTCCTTTAACTTTAAGTGGTCACACACATGGCATGCAGTTTGGTATAGAAATACCTGGAATTATAAAGTGGAGCCCTATTAAATGGTCTTATAAGCAATGGGCAGGTATTTACAATAAAAGAAATAAATATTTGAATGTAAACAGGGGATTTGGATATTTGGCCTATCCCGGAAGAGTAGGAATATATCCAGAAATATCTGTAATTACGCTAAGGTCTTCTTGATCAGTATTTTAAATAAAAAATGTAAATTTGTTTAAAATTTAATTTAATTTTTTTTTGAGTGTCTAAATTTGGTGATTTAATTAACGAAAAATATCCATTACTTCTTGCCTTTTTGGTTATGGATCAAAACAATCTTAAATCTGGTTTAAATCCAGTTCTTAAAGATGTAGCCGCTGCGATTGGGGATAAAGGTAAAGTGATCAAAATTGATGTAGAAAAAAACACCAAAATCTCAGAAGCACTAAGAATTAAAGTTATACCTACTTTAATGATTTATAAAATGGGTGAAATGGTCTGGCGTCAAAGTGGAGAACAAGATGCTAATACGCTTATAGGGTTAATGAATGAATTTGTTGATTAATATTATTAATTTAATAACGACTCTAGATTTTTTAAATTACTTATTGATTTAAAAACTCTTTTTTCAATACTGTCACTAAAATCTTTTTTATCATAAATTGTAGAATATAAAATCAGTCGTCTATATCCATCCATTTCTTCTTTAATTCTGTCTTCTAAATATGTTTGATTCTCTTCAGATAATTCACTGATAATTTTAAATCTTTCGTCATATTGTTTCGCAATTTTTAATAATAATTTTCTTGCCTCTATATTATTATTAGATAGATAAAGCCCTTCTATAAATTCATCCATAATTGTATAATATTCATAATCTCCATAAAGAAAAATAAAATTTTGTGAAGAATTTTGGAAGTTTAAAATACAATCACCTAAAAAATCATTATCCTGATTATCTTGCACAACTTCAATTAAGGCTCTATATCTCTCAATTTCAGTAAGAATTTCTTCTGCCAAATTATATTGCAATTCCAACTCTAAACTTTTAAAATACCTAAGTTTATCCTCATATTTTTCTCTGATCTTTAAAAATAATCGTCTAGAATTTTCAGTCTCACCTAATCTATAATAACCTTCAATAAAAGGAGGAATTAAACTATAAAATCCGAAGAATTCAATTGGCATTTTTTTAATTGCTAGATCAATAATTTCTTTAGCTTTTTCAAATTTTCCTTCATCTATTAGTTTTTCTGCAAGTCTAGCCATATTACTTCGATAGGAAATGCTATTTTTCCTTGTTTCAGGATCATGATATATAGATTTACTTTCTGAATTACCCCATTCCCAACTTTTTATTATTTCATACATTATATTGGTATCTAGTCTTCCCATCAAATAAGGATTATTTTTATTTTTTTCAGTTTTTATGGGTACCAATTTATATACTAATCCTTCTAATTGTAAATAATCCTTCATCCAGATATATTCAGACGCAGAATTACTTCCACCTGTAAAATAAATAGGTCTTTTCCAATCATTATTAGCTATAATATCTAACATCATTAATTGGTTTTTTGTTATTCCATTCTTTGGGAGATTGATGTCAATATATGGGACTATTTGTTCAATATCTTTTTGCTTAACAACACCACTAGAAATAACATTATCAATATTCACATTTAAACGAATTTTATTTGTTGGATAGTATATCATTTCTTGAGTATTAACTGGAAATTCATCAGGATCTCCACCAGATTGAAGAATTAAATTTTTATATTTTGTTCTAGGATGATCACTTGATACCCAATCCATGAAATTTTTAATATCCCATCTAATGGAATCAATTAGTGACTCATGTTTAATATAATCTCTTATGCCGTAAGCATATAGTTTATGTGTTAATTGAGAAGGAATCGGATCACTTTCATAGGTCTTTCTTTTTAATTGGTCTATATACCAATCGGTAGCTAAAAGACTTGTATTAATAGTTTTAACATCTGTTCTAAATCCTTCAATTTCTTGAGCATACCATAAAGCAAAAGTATCATTATCACCAATAGTAAATATAATAGCTCCAGAATTTTTCTGAATTGATGCTAAATATGATTTTGCCATGGATTGTGCAGTATATCTATTTGATCGATCGTGATCATCCCAGTTTTGATATGCCATTAAAAATGGAACCAGGGAAATCAGAATGATTATAAGACCTGCATGGATATATTTTGAAATAGAAAATTCCTTTATTTTTTGTACTAAACTATAGGCTCCAATACCAATCCATATTGCAAAAACATAAAATGATCCCACAAGAGCATAATCTCTTTCTCTTGGTTCAAAGGGACGTTCATTTAAGTATATTTTTAAAGCAAGTCCGGTGAATAAAAAGAACAACAATAGAACCCAAAACTTCATTTTATCTTCATTATACAAAAAGAATAAACCAATTATTCCAAGAATAAATGGAAGAAAAAAGTAGGTGTTTCTAGCTTTATTGCTCAAAGCGTCTTTAGTTAGTTTATTTTGATTACCCAGACGCAATTCATCAAAAAAAGGGATTCCACTAATCCAGTTACCATCTAAAATATCATATCTTCCTTGATTATCATTTTGACGGCCTGTAAAATTCCACATAAAATACCGCCAATACATATATCCTATTTGATAATTAAACAAGAAGGATAGATTGCTTAAAAAAGATGGCATTTCAATTTCTAAATAAGGACCAAACTCTCTAAAGAAATTGTGATAATCTTCACCATTAACTTCTTCTTGAGCTATTTTGTATTTAAAATCATCAACTCTTTCCTTTAGCGCAGCACTTCCTTTATAGCTTGGATTTATTGAAAATGATAAAGGCCCTGTAAAGTTAATGTAATTTGCAGCATGCTCAGAGCTCCATAGTCTTGGGAGAAACCCTCTGTGTTTTTTATTAGAATTGATTCGAGATTTTTCCCAATTATTTACTATGACATACTTATTAATTAATGTGTCTCTCTCATATTTTGGTTTATCATCTATATATGGTTCATCAATGTCTTGACCAGCATACATGTCTGAAAACATTGGACCATAAAATAAATATGTATCTGGATATTGTTCTAAATTATAATATGCTAATAGCTGACGTGCATCTGAAGGAGAATTTTCGTTTATTACTGTATTTGCGTTTGCTCTAATTGGAAGCATGATCCAAGAAGAAAAACCTAGTAAAACAAATAGTATACATAAAATTCCGGTATTAATATTAACCCAATTTTTTTTAATAGTTAATCTTAAACTATAAATGAAAAACAAAACAATTGAAGCTGCAGAAAATATTGTTCCACTGTTAAAAGGTAATCCTAGTATATTAACAAAATAAACCTCAGTTTTTCCAAAAAATGCAAGAGTTAATGGCAGTAATAATTTAAAAATAAAAAGTAAAATTGCTACAGAAATTATATTGGCGATTAAAAAGCTTTTAACCGTTATCTTTGATTTATAATTTTTGAAATAATAAAGCATTCCAATAGCAGGAATTGTAAGAAGACCCATAAAATGAACTCCAAAGGACAATCCAATAACAAATGAAATTAATAATAGCCAACGATCTCCATAAGGTGTATTCATTTCATTTTCCCATTTTAGGCCAAGCCAAAATAATACAGCCAAAATTAAAGTTGCCATAGCATAAACTTCAGCTTCAACAGCATTAAACCAAAAGCTATCAGAAAAACAAAAAGCTAGAGAACCAATACTAGCACTACCAAAGAATCCAATATAATCAGATGTTGTTTTTAAATTATTGCAACTAGGTAGTTTTCTAAGAAGTAAAGTTAAAGTCCAGAACATAAAAAGAATTGTAAATGAACTTGAAAATACAGACATTAGATTTACAAAAAGAGCTATATTTTCTGCAGAAGGAGCAAACATTGCAAAGAACGCTCCCATCATTTGATAAAAAGGAGCTCCTGGAGGATGCCCAATTTGAAGTTTTGCTGAAGTAGCTATATATTCTCCTGCATCCCAAAAACTTGCAGTTGGCTCAACAGTTAGACTAAAAATAATAAGAGCGATCAAGAAGTGAATCCAACCTAACCAGGTATTTAATAAGTAATAGTTACTTTTATTCATTAAATATTATTTCAATTGCGAATTTAATAATATTCTTGCTTATACTCAATAACAATAGAAAAGCTTAAAATTAAAATTTGTTTTAGTGATAATAATTTTAAAAAAACGTTTGACATCGAACAAGTTTATGTTAAATTAGCAAACTTTTTGGCCTATGGTGTAACTGGTAACACGTCTGGTTTTGGTCCAGAAGAGTCTAGGTTCGAGCCCTAGTAGGCCAACATTTTTTTATTATAGTAAACAAAAGTTTTCTCTAAATTTGAAATAAACTTTTTCGATGTTTAGGTTATTTTTATTCATTTTATTTTTAAAAAATTTTATTGTGTTACAAATTGAGACTCAAGATTATAGAGTTATTGATAAAATTGATAATGTTGAAATAAGATTTTATCCCTCAGTAATGAAAGTTAAATCTTTTTCAATTTTAGATAATGGAAATTTTAGTTCTTTATTTAGATATATATCCGGTTTTAATGATCAAAAAAAGAAAATTGCAATGACAACGCCAGTATATATTGAAAAAATAAATAGAGGCTCAATAATGGAATTTGTTTTACCAAAGAAATATAGTTTAAATAATACGCCTATTGCTAAAAATTCTGATCTGCAGGTTTATCAAAAAAAAGAAGTTTATTGTGCATCGATTTCATATGGAGGATATACCAATGAGCAAAAAGAAAAATATTTTGGGAGTAAATTGCTGAATATTTTAGAGTTAAATTCGATTAAGACCCTAGGAAAACCAAAAATTTTAGTCTACAATAGCCCTTATAAGTTCTTTAATAGAAAGAATGAAATTTTAGTTGAAGTTGATTATAAATAAAAATATCTTGACAAACTAAACTTGTTAAATTTATATAAAAATATTTTTTATTTGTACTATATTTAGGATTCGTTATAAATTATAAAATAAAATTAAAAAATTACATATGGAAAATTTAAAGATGGGTAAATGTCCTGTTATGCATGGAGCAAGCTCTGTATTGGAAACATCAATTAACAAATGGTGGCCTAAGGCTTTAAATCTGGACATTTTACATCAACATGATTTGAAAACTAATCCTTTTAGCAATGAATATAGCTATCGGGATTCAGTTAAAAAATTAGATTATAAAGCTATTGAGAATGATATGCATGATTTGATGATAGATTCTCAAGATTGGTGGCCAGCTGACTGGGGTCATTATGGTGGGTTAATGATTAGAATGGCTTGGCATGCAGCAGGCTCATATAGAATTTCAGATGGAAGAGGAGGAGCAGGAACGGGAAATTTAAGGTTTGCCCCTTTGAATTCATGGCCAGATAATGCTAGTTTAGATAAAGCTAGACGAATTCTTTGGCCAATTAAAAAAAAATATGGAAACAACATTAGTTGGGCTGATTTATTTATACTTGCTGGTAATATTGCTTATGAGAGTATGGGATTAAAAATGTTTGGTTTTTCTTATGGAAGAGCTGATATATGGCACCCTGAAAAAGATATTTATTGGGGCCCTGAAAAAGAATTTATGAGACCCAGTGATGAGCGATATTCAAATCTGGATAATCCTAAAACAATGGAGCACCCCTTGGCTGCAACTCATATGGGTCTTATATATGTAAATCCTGAAGGAGTAAATGGGAACCCAGATCCATTAAAAACAGCACTTCACATTCGTGAAACTTTTTCCAGAATGGCAATGAATGATGAAGAGACGGTTGCTCTTACTGCAGGGGGGCATACAGTAGGTAAAGCTCATGGAAATGGAAATGCTGATATTTTAGGCCCAGAACCAGAAGCTGCTGGCATTGAGCAGCAGGGTTTAGGTTGGTCAAATCCAACTAGATCTGGAACTGGTAAAGATGCTGTTACAAGTGGTATCGAAGGGGCATGGACAACTTTTCCTACAAAATGGGATAATGGTTATTTTAAAATGTTATTTTCTCATGATTGGGAATTAAGAAAAAGTCCAGCTGGCGCTTGGCAATGGGAACCAACTAATATTAAAGATAAAGATAAGCCTATTGACGCATCAGATTCATCAATTAAGAAAAATCCAATAATGACTGATGCTGATATGGCAATGAAAGAGGATCCTATTTATAGGGAGATATCTCTTAAATTTAAAGATGATCAAAGTTATTTTTCAGATACATTTGCTAGGGCATGGTTTAAGCTTACACATCGAGATATGGGGCCGAAATCTAGATATATAGGTCCAAATACTCCTGATGAGGAGTTAATTTGGCAAGATCCTATACCTAAAGGAAAAACAGGCTATGATGTAGAGGCAGTAAAATTAAAAATTAAAAACTCGGATCTTTCAATTTCTGATCGAGTATCTATAGCTTGGGATAGCGCTAGAACTTATAGATCTTCTGATATGCGTGGAGGAGCAAATGGTTCTCGAATTAGATTATTTCCGCAAAAGGATTGGGAGGCAAATGAACCTAATAGATTATCTAAAACGTTATCAGTCCTTGAATCTATTTCATCAGAGTTTAATATTAGTGTAGCAGACACTATTATTTTAGCAGGAAATACTGCTATTGAAGAGTCTGTTAAAGCTGCTGGATTAAACTTTAAAGTGCCATTTAATAGTGGAAGAGGGGACGCAAGTCAAGAAATGACAGACGTTAATTCTTTTTCAACTCTTGAGCCTTTAGCTGATGCTTTTAGAAATTGGGTTAAAAGGGAGTATTCATTAAATGCCGAAGAAATGATGCTAGATCGTTCTCAATTATTAGGGTTAACTGCTCCAGAGATGACTGTTTTAATTGGAGGAATGCGTGTTTTAGGAGCTAATCATCAGAACAATAATAATGGAATTCTCACTAATCAACCTGGGGTTTTAAGCAATGATTTCTTTGTCAATTTGATGGATATGAATAATAAATGGGAGATAGTGGATAAAAATCAGTATAAAATTATAGACAGAAAATCTGGGAAATTAAAATGGAATGCAAGTTCTGTGGACCTTGTTTTTGGATCAAACTCTATTTTAAGATCATATTCTGAAGTTTATGCTCAGGATGATAATAAAGAAAAGTTTGTTAAAGATTTTATTAAGGCATGGACGAAAGTTATGAATTTAGATCGTTTTGATTTGGATTAATATCATTTGATAAATGATATAGTTAATTAAAATAGAAAAATAATAATTTTAATTTCATTATAACATTCTTAATATTTTTAATTAAAGAGGGTTTTATACTTTTTAAAATTAAATGAAAAACAAAAAAAATAAATTTACTTTTTTCACTAAGGTTAATTTATTTTTCCTTTTAGTATTTTCCTTTTTAATTCATTCTCAAACAAAATATGTTGAAGAAATTTTTCAAACTGATGAAAAATTGAAAATGGTTTTTATTCCTGCCGGTTCATTTTTAATGGGAAGTTCGAGATCTGAAAATGGCCATTTTGGAGATGAAGGCCCTCAACATGAAGTTAGTGTAAATGCTTTTTGGATGAGTCAGTATGAAATTACTTGGAATTTATATAACCTTTTTGTCACTCGAGAAATTGATAAGTATCAAAAAAATATAGATAATCAAAATGAAGTCTCGATAGATGTTGATGCAATTTCTGGCGCCACCACTCCATATGTTGAAATGAGTTTTGGAATGGGAATAGATGATTTTCCAGCAATAAGCATGACTCAATTAGCTGCTGCAAGATTTTGTCAATGGTTATCAGCTATGACTGGAAATTTTTATAGATTGCCTACTGAAGCTGAATGGGAATATGCTTGTAGAGCAGGTACTAAAACGGCTTATTCTTTTGGAAATAACTTGGAAGATTTAGAAGATTACGCTTGGTATGAATCAAATAGTGAAAACAAATATCATAAAGTTGGTCAAAAATTGCCAAATTTATGGGGGTTATATGACATGCATGGAAATGTTTCTGAGTGGACTTTAGATCAATATTCAGCTACAACGTTTCGCAAAAGAAAAGAAAATGAAGTTAATAACCCCTACGTAATACCATCAAAAAAATATCCTAGAGTTGTAAGAGGAGGCTCTTGGATGGATTCCCCTAAAAGAACACGTAGCGCTTCTAGAAGACCTTCTTCTAAAGAATGGAAAAGACAAGATCCTCAAATCCCTAAAAGTCTTTGGTGGCATACCGATGCTCAGTTTTTAGGATTTCGTGTTGTTAGACCTCTTAAAATTCCTTCCGAGGAATTACAAAAAAAATATTGGGGGTATTAATTAATTTAATTTAAATTTATTAAAATCAAAAATAAATGAAAAAAATAAATCTCATCATAAAACTATTTTTGACATTATTTATTTTTATAGGATGTTCAAAAGAAGATAGTTTAATAGATAAATATAAGCTATTGCCTTCAGTTCAGAAAATTGAGAATTATAAGGGAAAATCTATGTTGAATTTTAACAACATAAAAATTGCTTTTTCCCCTAGTGGCATTGAACTTCCAATTAGATATGATTATGCTGCTAATTTAAAAAATGATTTAGAAGAAAAAAGTCAAATAATATATAAAATAAATTCAAATTTAAATGTTAAAAAAGAAGGATATATTATTGAAATAGAGAATAATAAAATAAAAGTAAAAGCTAAAGATAAATCCGGATTATTTTATGCTTTCATTACTATTAATCAGCTTTTGGAAGATTCTAAAGATCAAAATATTAATTTGCCAATAGTTAAAATAATTGATTATCCTTCTATTTCTTTTAGACCTATTCACATAGATGTGAAACATCATTTAGAAAAGGAATTCTATTATTATGAATTAATAGACCAATTAGCCAGACAAAAAATTAATGGAATTATTTTAGAATTTGAAGATAAAATCAAATACGAAAGAAGACCTTTGATTGGATCTCGAGATGCACTTAGCATTGAAAAATGGACATCTATAAGCGATTATGCAATAAAAAGAAACATTGAAGTTAATCCTTTGGTTCAAGGTTTAGGTCATGCATCATTTATATTAAAACATGAAAAATATAAGAGTTTGAGAGATTTATCTTCAAGTGATTGGGCTTTTAATCCTTTAGATCCTGAGACCTATAATCTTCAATTTGATCTATATTTAGATGCTATTAAAGCAACTCCTCATAGTAAATATCTCCATGTTGGTGGCGATGAAGTGTATTTAGTTGAAAGAGATGGAAAAAGTCAATTGGAATTAAATTTAATTTGGCTTAACAAAGTATGTGATTTTGCAAAAAAACACAATAGAACTCCTATTTTTTGGGATGACATGCCTTTAAAGCATGCGAAATTATATAATCCAATGTTTGATGAAAAAATTTCTAAAAAAGAGGTTGATGAAATTTGGCAAAAAAATGAACATTTATTATTAAAGCATATAGAAAAATTTCCTAAAAATGCTGTTTACATGAGATGGAATTACCAGTTATCACATTCTTATGGGAATCAAAAAGCTCTTGATTGGTATAAAAAAAATGAGTTAAATGTTATGGGGGCTACTGCAGGTCAAACTACTTGGAGACTGATGCCTCAAAATCAAAGTAACATTCCTCAAATAAGAACTTTTGCAATTAATTCAATTGAAAGAAATTTAGACGGCCTTCTATTGACACTTTGGGATGATTCTTCTCCCCATTTTGAATTATATAAAAGAGGAATATCAGCATTTTCTGAGTATTCTTGGAGGGGAAACAAATCTTCAATTCATAAGTTTAAAGAAATATATAGGCACAGAAATTTTGGACATAAGTTTTCATCAGATAAATACTCATTTATTGACAAACTTGAAAAACCTGTTGCATTACATAATTATAAAAATTTACTATTAAAAGAAGATGTATCGATATACAATATTTCTAAAACAGGTAACCATGAAAGATATATTAAAGATCCAATCAATAATGCTATTATTGATTTACCCGATCAAAAGAATAAAGGCTTATGGATTTTAAAAAATTCAAAAAAAATTAATAGCGCAAAAAGTTCCTTAATAATAAGTAAAGAGGTTGACGAGATTCTAGATTATTATTTAAAGAATAAATC